>NZ_QROQ01000017.1:0-51844 GCF_003475115.1 Collinsella sp. AF37-9
GCTGTCCAAGAAGATCAACCCCATGGTGCTGATCGTGGCCACCATGGTCGTGGGCATCGTCGGCGCGTTCTTCGGCGTGCTGGCGTAAGGGCCCGGCTGCATAGATTTTCGTTGCAACCTGGAAAGGGGATGGAGCAGGCCTATGCCCTCCATCCCCTATTTGTATAGAAGGAGTTCGTATGTTCGCGAAGGATCGCGAAGCAATGCGCCTGACGCCGGCGGAGGTCAGGCTGATTCTTATTGAGTCCCTGCAGTGGTGCGCCAACAACGCGGTCTACTTTTTGGGGCTTATCGGTGCGGCCACGTATGATCTGGCCGGCACGGCCTTTTTGGTTGCCGCCATTACGCTCGTGCGCAATCTTATGACGTCGGCGGGCAATATGGTGTCGGGTTCGGTCATCGATCGCTTTGGACCGCGCCGGACGTCATTTGTGACGTGCGTGATTACGGCTGTGCTATCGCTTGGCGTGGGGTTGGCGCCGCTGTCTGTCCCCGGGCTTGTGTTTGCCGCGTGCGTCTTGGGGCTTGCGGGCGGCTTTATCAACACCTGCACGCATGCGTTTCCGGGATACCTGGAGTCGACCACCGAGGGCCGTACCCGCGTGAACGGTCTCATGGTGTTCTACAGCAATATCGCCTATACCGCTGGCCCGCTGCTCGGCGGTGCCATCGTGAGCTGTTTTGCCACGCAATCGGTCTATCTGCTCATGGCGGGCATGATGGGCGTGGCGGCCGTGCTCTCCTTGGGCTGTCACGAGTGCGTTGTTCCCGCAAAAGGGGAAAAGCCGAAGGGCGGTATTCTGGGCGGCATGGCCGAGGGTGCGCGACTTACGTTTCGCGACCACGACCTGCGCCTCATCTTTATCTCGGGCTTTTTGGGATTCTTTGCGTTTGGCGCGTTTGATTCGCTTGAGTCGTTGTTCTACCGTGATGTGCTCAACGTGGATATCGTCTGGCTGGGCTGGCTGTCCTCGGTCGTGGGCCTCACTTCCTCGGTGGGCGCGTTCATCCTGACCAAGCTTTCTGCTCGCCATGTCAACCTACGATTGCTGCTCGGCGCGCTCATGGCCGTGGGCATTGGGTCCATGGTGTACGTGGGCACCGATATGCTGGGGGTCGCGATTGTCGGTCAGGCGATTAACGGTCTGGCCTGGGGGTTCCTGGAGCCGCTGCAGATGATCTTGATTCAGGAGCGCGCCGACATCAAATACCTGGGTCGCATTACCGGCTTTGTGCGCTTTGGCCTGATGAGCGCCGGCGTGGTGCCGCTGCTGGCGGCTCCGTTTTTGGCGGAGGCTTTGGGCGTCCAGACGGTACTGTTTGGAGCATCGACCATTATTGCGCTGGTAGGAACGCTGTTCTTTGTCACACAAGGGAGACGCCGGGGGCGTTAGCTATACATCAAAGTCTAATTTAATACCACTCACCAGAGAATTTCGACCGTTCACCGAGGATTGGAACAGATTGAAAAGTGGTATTAAAAACACGTTGGGTGTATGTCTATAATTGGTATCGAAAAGAAACGCGATATATAGATTCGCGTGCAGGACAGAAAGGAAAAGCCATGAAGGAAACCGAGAAGATCGAGATCATGCACTTTAGCCAGGAGGGCTACGTCGAGGACGGCAAGAACGTCTACGAGGCCGGCAAGAAGATGACCGCGCTCGCCGACAAGGTCGCCGACGAGGGCTACGACACCGTGTTCCTGATGGGCGTCGGCGGCACCTGGGACGAGCTCATGCAGCTCGAGTACCTCATGAACAAGTTCGGCGACCGCGACCTCGAGGTCTACCTGATCCACGCCGCCGAGTGGAACGTCATGGGCCACAAGCGCATGACCGAGAAGTCCGTCGTGCTCACCGCCTCCGAGTCCGGCACCACCCCCGAGGTCCTCGAGGCCGTCAAGAAGATGAAGGAAAAGGGCATTCGTGTCTACGCCATGACCAAGTCCGAGGGCCTCATCGGCCAGGCTGTCGGCGCCGAGAATTGCGTCAAGATGGCGTCCGATCATGGTAACGGTGGCTGCGAGATGGGCTACTACCTCGCCGACTGCTTCGGCCTGCGCCTGCTCAACCGTCGCGGCTGCTTCCCGCAGTTCGATAAGTTCATCGAGCAGACTAAGGATGTTTGGACCCACCTGGTCGACATTCGCAAGAGCTTCGAGCCGCGCGCCGAGGAGCTCGCCAAGAAGTACGCCCTGGCCCCCTACACCATGTTCATCGGCTCCGGCGCCCTGTGGGGCGAGACGATCCTGTTCTCGATGTGCATCCTCGAGGAGATGCAGTGGAAGCGCACCCGCTACATCACCTCGGCCGACTTCTTCCACGGCACCCTCGAGCTCGTGGAGCCCGGCGTCCCCGTGTTCCTGTTCATGGGCGAGGACGAGAACCGCAAGCTCGACGAGCGCGTCCGCGCGTTCCTCAACCGCGGCGTGACCGGCGACACCGACATCAACATCATCGACACCGCCGAGTTCGCCATCCCCGGCCTTGACGACGAGTTCCGCGTCATCGTGTCTCCGTGGATCCTCTCCTCGCTGATCACCGATCGCCTTGCTGCTTACTACGAGACGGTCACCAAGCACAACCTCAACTACCGTCGTTACTATCACCAGTTCGACTACTAAGAGCAGATAACGTTTGTGTAATTGGGCCTCGCTCCTATATGGAACGGGGCCTCGTTTGGGTTGGAGAGTAATTTTGAGCTATCCACAGCTTGCCGTCATGAATATCAGCCATCGCTATTTTGACCTTGAGGAATTCTTTTCCTCGGCAGCGGCCTCGGGCTACACGTGTTGCGAGCTTTGGACCGGGGCGATGCATCTGTATGTCGATTGCCATGGATACGATTCGCTCGAGCAGGTGCGGGAGCTGTCGCAGCGGTATGGAGTTCGGATTGTGGGACTTTGTCCCGAGCAGAACAACCCCAAGCCGTGGAATATCGCGGCGCGTGGGAATGAGGCGCGTGCCCGCACGCTCGCGTACTTTAAGAACGTTGTGGATATCGCGGCGGAACTTGGAGCCGAGCAGGTCATGGTCTCGAGCGGCTGGGCATTTTTGAACGAGCCGATCGAGGACGCGTGGGGTCGCAGCGCCTCGATGCTGCGTGCGATTGCCGAGCATGCGGGAGAGCGCGGCGTGCGACTGGTGCTCGAGGCCCTACAGCCGGTTGAGTCGATGATCGTGAACTCGGCGGCCGATACGAAGCACATGATCGAGGCAGTTGATCATCCGGCACTTAAGGCGTGTCTGGATTTGGGCGCTATGGCGGTGGCGGGGGATACCATCGACGATTATTTCGATCTGCTTGGCGATGATGTCGCCCACGTGCATTTTGTCGATGTTGCGGCAGATGGCACGACGCATCTTGCCTGGGGTGACGGCGACCGCAATATGCGCGCCGACCTGGATAGGCTGGTGGCGCGCGGCTATCGCGGAGTTGTTTCGGCCGAGACCTATGACTGGCGCTATTTTGCCGACCCCGCAGCTGCCGATGCGCAGGTAATGGCAGAGTATCGTCGTGCGATTGACGTCTAGGTGGGGTTGGGTTGCGACAATCCGCTCCTATGTTTCCAAATGAATACGGTGTGAGCCGAGGAGGACGATTCTCCCCGCAAACACTCTAGTATGCTAAAGTACCCAGAAGACCGGCGGAGCTATGCCGGTCTTTCGTTCTATATGAAACACAGCATGAGGAGGCTCACCAGATGACGGCCACACCGTGGGGATTCCGGGACATATTGCCCGAGGAGGCTCAGGCGCGCGAGGAGATCGCGCTGACGGTGAAGGGCTGCTTTAGGGAGCATCATTACCTGCCGGTCGAGACGCCGCTACTCGAGGACAAGGGTTCGCTCGAGGAAGGCGGCCGCATTGCGGATACGCCGTTTAAGCTCTTTGATGACGACGGTCGCCTGCTGGTGGTCCGTCCCGACAACACGCTGCCGATCGTTCGCCTGGTTTCGACTCGCATGCGCGCGGCCGACCTGCCCCTGCGCCTTCGCTACGAGGCGCCGGTGGTTCGCGAGTGCCAGCGCAATGCCGGCGGCTCGCGCCAGTTTACACAGCTGGGCTTTGAGCTTATCGGTGCGGGCGATACCGCGGGCGATGTCGAGATTGTCTCGCTCGTGGCCGAGGCGGTGCGCAAGCTGGCGCTGCCCGATGCACGCATTATCGCAGGTAGCGTGCGTCCGTTTAAGGAACTGCTCGCGGCGTGCGAGGATCGCGAGCTGGCCGCCGAGGCCCTGCGCTGCGTGCACGCCAACGACTTTGTGGGCCTCGATGCCCGCGTGGCGGCAAGCACCGAGTCCGATGCCGTCAAGGCCGCCATTAGCGAGCTGCCGCGTCTGCACGGCGGTGCCGAGGTACTCGACCGCGTGGACGCGCTGCTGGAGGCCGCCGGTATCGTCGCGCCGCTGACGCGCGAGCTGCGTGCCCTGGTTGAGGGCCTGGCTCCCGAGGACGCCCAGGTGCTGTCGTTCGACTTCTCTATCATGAACTCTTTCGATTACTACACGGGCCTGGTCTTTAAGGCTTATGCCGGCGGACTGCCCGATCCGGTCGGTTCGGGCGGACGCTATGACTCCATCTTTACCGGCGCATTTGGCGACGGTATCGAGGTGCCGGCGGCGGGCTTCGCCTTTTCGCTCGAGCGCCTGGAGGCCGCGCGCACCTCGGCCGAGGATGCCGCTTCCGACGGCGATCACGCCGCGGGCCGTGGCGCCGAGGGCCCGCTGCGCATCGCTGTGCCCAAGGGCTCGCTTAAGGCCGACACGCTCGACGTGCTCGAGACTGCGGGCTTGGACGTCTCTGAGCTGCGTGACCCCGGCCGTCACCTGATCGTGCGCGGCCGCGACACGCGTGCCGGCAAGGGCGCGGTCGGAGATATCGAGTTTGTCATCGTGCGTCCCAGCGATGCGCCTGCCTTTGTGGGCTGCGGTGGTGCCGATTGCGGCATCTGCGGTTGGGACTCGCTCATTGAGGCAGACCTCAACCTGCTGCAGCTGGTCGACCTGGGCTATGGTCTGTGCACCTTTATCGAGGCGGAGCCCGCGTGGCGCGCCGGCCAGGCCGAGCGCAACTATGCCCGCCGCGGTTCGCTTCGCGTGGCCACCAAGTACCCGCGCATTGCGAGTGCCTGGTATGCCGAGCGCGGCGTGAACGCCGATATCGTCTCACTGCACGGTAACATCGAGCTGGGCCCCATTGTCGGCATGACCGATCGCATCGTGGACATCACCGCCACGGGCGCCACGCTGCGCGACAACGACCTGGTCATCACCGGCCGCATCATGGACTGCACGGCCCGCTTCTTTGTCAATCCGGGTGCTGCGCGCCTGGATCCGCGCGTACGCAATCTGGCAGATCGCTTGGCCGCGGCCGTTAAGGACAAGCATTTTGAGCCCGTCGCGGGCTCGGCACAATAGCGCGACCGCGCACGGGCGCCCCAACGTACGGGCTGCGGGCCGATTGGCGCCGCCGCCCGGCCTCTCGTTTTTCGAACACAACCTCGACCGATAGGGGATACCGATATGAAGACCATCAAGCTTGCTCCCGGTGAGCGCCTCGTTACCAACCAGCTCAACCGCAAGGGCGTGCTGCCGCAAAACATCATCGACGCCGCCCGCGATATCGTGGCCAACGTGCGTGCCAACGGGGATGCCGCGGTGCGCGATTACTGTCAGCGTTTTGACGGCGTTGAGCTGCAGAGCTTCCGCTTGCCGCAGGAGCAGATCGATGCCGCGCTCGAAGGCCTTGACCCGGCCTTTGTCGCCGCGCTTGAGAAGGCCGCGCGCCAGATTCGCGAGTTCCACCAGCGCGAGGTCGAGCAGAGCTGGTTTACCACGCGCCCGGACGGCACGATGCTCGGCGTTAAGGTGACCCCGCTTGCCGCTGCCGGCATCTACGTGCCGGGCGGTCGTGCGCAGTATCCCTCTACCGTGCTCATGAACGCCATTCCCGCTAAGGTGGCCGGCGTCAAGCGCGTGGTCATGGTGACGCCGCCGCAAAAGGATGGCCTGATCAGCCCGTATACGCTCGCGGCAGCCAAGCTTGGCGGCGTGGACGAGATCTATATGGTGGGCGGCGCCCAGGCCGTGGCCGCGCTGGCGTACGGCACCGAGACCATTCCGCGCGTCGACAAGATCACCGGCCCGGGCAACGCCTTTGTCGCCGCGGCCAAGCAGATTGTCTCGGGCGACGTGGGTATCGACATGGTCGCCGGCCCCTCCGAGGTCTGCGTACTGGCCGATGCCACGGCCAAGCCCATGGTGGTCGCGGCCGACCTTATGGCGCAGGCCGAGCACGATCCGCTGGCTGCCTGCTACCTGGTGACCTGCGACGAGCAGTTTGCGCGCGAGGTCGAGGCGGGTATCGACATTCTGGTGGCGCAGTCCCCGCGCGCCGAGATCACGCGCGCCTCGCTCGATAACGAGGGCACCATCGTGGTCGCCGCCGACATGGCTGCCGCCGTCGAGGCCGTGAACACCGTGGCGCCCGAGCACCTGGAACTGCACTGCAAGGATGCGATGGGCCTGCTCGGTGGTATCCGCAACGCCGGCGCCATCTTTGTGGGCGCCTGGAGCTCCGAGCCGCTCGGCGATTACGTCGCTGGCCCCAACCACACGCTGCCGACCGGCGGCACGGCTCTGTTCTCCAACCCGCTTTCGGTCGAGGAATTCGTCAAGCGCTCGAGCGTCATTTGCTATACGCCCGAGGGCCTGCTCTCCGATGCTCCTGCCACGCAGCGCCTCGCCGAGGCCGAGGGCCTGTGGGCGCACGCGCTTTCCGCCGCCCTGCGTCGCCGTGTGCTGGAGCAGGGCGAGGATGCCGTGAGTGCCGCGTCGCTGGCTGCGGCCGACCTGACCAAGGTTGCCTGGCCGGGCGACGCCGTGGCGACGGTTGCCGAGGGCGTGGACCTGGCGGCTGCAGGCGCGGATGGCGCCGGTGCGGCCGGCGGGGAGGCCTAATATGGCCGAGCTGACGCCCCGCATGAAGGAGCTTGTCCAGCCTTACCTGGCCGGTATTGAGCCCTACGATCCCAACTTTACGCCTACGCGCATCAACCTTTCGGCCAACGAGAACACCTATCCCGTGCCGGCCGGCGTGCGCGAGGCGGTCGATACGGCCCTGGCTGCCACACCCCTCAACCGCTATCCCGATCCCATGTCGAACGACCTGCGCGACGAGCTAGCTGCTTGGCATGGTGTGGCGCGCGAGAATGTCTGCGTGGGCAACGGCGGCGACGAGTTGCTCTATAACTACCTACTGGCGTTTGGCGGCGCGGGACGGACCCTGCTCAACTGCCCGCCGTGCTTTAGCGAGTACGCGTTCTTTGCGTCGCTCTGTCAGACCGAGGTGCGCGACGTGTGGCGCGATCCGGCGACCTTTGAGCTCGACCAGGCTGCTGTGCTTGCGGCGGCACCCGAGTGCAACCTGGCGATCGTGACCTCGCCCAACAATCCCACGGGTGATGTTGCTCCGCTTGACTTTGTCGCGGCCCTGTGCGATGCGTGTCCCGGCATGGTCATGGTCGACGAGGCCTACGTTGAGTTTGCCGATGAGTCGTTTGGCGCGGCCACCACGGCGCAGGGACTTATCGCCGAGCATCCCAACCTGGTGATTCTGCACACGCTGTCCAAGGCGTTTGGCGCCGCCGGTACGCGTCTGGGTTACGTGATCGCGGCGCCCGAGGTTATCGAGGTGTTCGCGGCGATTCGCCAGATCTACTCGGTCAACGTGCTGAGCCAGGCGGCGGCACTTGCCTGCGTGCGTGCCCGTGATGCCTACGCGCCCGTGGTGGCGCAGGTTGCATCCGAGCGCGATCGCGAGCTGTGCGCCCTGCGCGCGATGGCTGCCGAGGGTCTGCCCGTGGAGGCGTGGCCGAGCGCGGCCAACTTTGTGCTCGTGCGCACACCGCACGCCACGCGCGTGCGCGAGCGTCTGCGCGATGAGTATTCGATTTTGGTGCGCGACTTTAGCTACGCGCCGGGGCTCGCGGACTGCCTGCGCATTACCGTGGGCACCCCGCAGGAAAACGACGAGGTGCTGGCCGCGTTTGCCGCGCTGGTGAAGGAGGAGATGTAGATGGACCGCTATGCCGAGGTAACCCGCAAGACGGGCGAGACCGACATTGTCGTAAAGCTCGACCTGGACGGAAGCGGCGTGTGCGATATCTCGACCGGCGTGCCGTTTTTCGACCACATGCTCAACGCTTTTGGCCGCCATGGTCTGTTCGATCTGACGGTGCACGCGGTGGGCGACGTGGAGGTCGATGCGCACCACACCGTCGAGGACACGGGTATTGTGCTGGGCGAGGCGTTTTGTCAGGCGCTGGGCGACAAGGCGGGCATTACGCGCTTTGCCGACGCGGCGATCGCCATGGACGAGACGCTTGTGATGGCTGCTGTTGATATTTCGGGCCGCGGGCAGGCCTACTGCGAGCTGCCCGTGCCCACCGAGCGCGTGGGCAGCTTCGATACCGAGCTGGCCGTCGAGTTCTTCTACGCCTTCGCGCGCGATGCCAAGCTCACGCTGCACGTGCGCGAGCTGGCGGGCGGTAACTCGCATCACATTATCGAGGCCGCCTTTAAGGCCGTGGGCCGCACGATGCGCCACGCCTGCGAGCTCGATCCCCGCGTGCAGGGCATCCCCAGCACCAAGGGCTCGCTGTAACCGTCACAAGGGTAAAACCACCACGAAGGTGCCTGTCCTCTTTGTGGTGGTTTTGGATGATGAGAAGTGGAGGGGTCGCGTGGGCGAACCGAAGATCGTGGTGGTCGACTACCACAAGGGCAACTTGTCGAGCGTCGTGCGCGGGCTTGCGCGCGCCGGTGCTGCCGCCTGCACGTCGGACGATCCGGAGCAGATCCGCAACGCCGACGGCCTGGTCATCCCGGGCGTGGGTGCGTTCTATGACGCGATCGCCTTTATGCGTCAGAGCGGCGAGGCGGACGCGGTACTCGACGCCGTTGCCGCTGGAACTCCGCTGCTCGGCATCTGCCTGGGCCTTCAATTATGTTTTGAGCGCGGCAACGAGGGCGTGCCTGCGAACGAGGACGCGGACGCGGACGACGATGCCTCCGAGCAGGCCGGTGGTCCCTGGGTCGATGGCCTGGGCATCATGCGTGGCTCGTGCACGCACCTGGAGTCGAGCCGTCTGAAGGTCCCGCACGTGGGCTGGGACCAGGTGCGCATGACGCCCGCCGGTGCGGCCGATCCGTTGCTTGCCGGTTTTGCCGAGGGCGCCAACATGTATTTCACTCACAGCTACGCGGTGGCCGACGACGTCGATGCCGCCGATGTGTTGGCGCGCACGCACTATACACGGAGCTTCCCGTGCATCGTGCGCCACGGCAACGTGTGGGGCTGCCAGTTCCATCCCGAGAAATCCTCCGCGCTTGGTCAGCGCATCCTTAAGAACTTCGTGAGCATCGTCGAGGGGGCCGGCCGATGATCCTGTTTCCTGCAATCGATTTGATCGGCGGCAAGGTCGTGCGCCTGGAGCGCGGCGACCGGAGCCGCTGTAAGGTGTATTCTGACGACCCCGTGGCCGTTGCCCGCTCCTTTGCCGAGCAGGGCGCGAGCTGGGTGCATGTCGTCGACCTGTCCGCTGCCTTTGGCGAGGACGAGGACGCGTGCGCTGCCAACTCGGCGGCGATTAAGGCCATCTGCAGCGTCGACGGCCTGTCCGTGGACGTGGGCGGCGGCGTTCGCTCGCTCGCGCGCATCGACGAGCTGGCCGGCTACGGCGCGCGTCGCATCGCACTGGGCACCGTGCTGGTGACTGAGCCGGGTTTTGCCGAGGTGGCGGCCCAAGGCTTTGGCGAGCTGCTGGTGGCAGATATTGCCGCCCGTGACGGCCAGGTCAAGGTGAACGGTTGGCGCGACGGTGCGGGTGTGGCACTCGACGATGCCGTGGCGCAGCTCACGGAGCTGGGCTTTAAACATCTGGTGTATACCGATATCGCGCGCGACGGTATGCAGACGGGCATCGACGTGGCAGCATATCGCCACGTGGCCGAGGTCGCGGGCTTTCCCGTTGTGGCGTCGGGCGGCATCTCGACGCTCGACGATATCCGTGCGCTCGCCGCGGTGGGCGAGGGCGCTATTGAGGGCGCCATCACCGGTCGCGCGCTCTACGAGGGCAACTTTACGCTGGTACAGGCGTTGGCCGCCGCGCGAGGGGAGGAGTAGCCCATGCTTACCAAACGCGTCATTCCCTGCCTGGACGTTAAGGACGGCCGCGTGGTCAAGGGCGTCAACTTTGTGAGCCTGCGCGATGCGGGCGATCCGGTGGAGCTTGCCCGTGCCTACGATCGCGAGGGTGCGGACGAGGTCGTGTTCCTGGACATCACTGCCACGAGCGACAACCGTGCGACGACCATCGAGATGGCGGCGCATGCGGCCGAGGAGCTCGCCATTCCCTACACCGTGGGCGGTGGCTTTCGCGACCTTGCGGGCATGCGAACGATGGTGGCGGCCGGTGCCGACAAGGTATCGCTCAACTCTGCCGCCGTGCGCGACCCGTCGCTGATCAGCCAAGCTGCCGCGGCGTTTGGCAGCCAGGCCGTGGTCGTGGCGATCGATGCCAAGCGCGTCGGCCTGCCTGGGCAGCCGGATGCCGACAAGTGGGAGGTCTTTACCGCGGGAGGCCGCAATGCCACGGGTATCGACGCGGTGGCGTGGGCCGAGGAGGTGGCTCGCCGCGGCGCCGGCGAGATCTTGCTGACCAGCATGGACCGCGACGGCACCAAGGCCGGCTTTGACCTGGCGCTCACCCGCGCCGTGGCGCGTGCGGTGCCGATTCCCGTCATCGCGAGCGGTGGCGTTGGCACGCTCGAGCATTTTGCCGAGGGCGTGATCGAGGGCGAAGCCGACGCCGTACTGGCGGCCAGCGTCTTTCACTTTGGAACTTTCAGCATTCGTCAGGTGAAGGAATACATGGCATCTCAAGGTATTCCCATGAGATTGGATTTCTAGCGCTGCGGCTTGCCCAGGCACCCGACCTTCCGGCTCCAACCCTCCTCGCGTACCAAAGTACGCGTCGTCGGGCTTGTCGCTCGGAATCTCGGGCACCTGGGCAACCCTCGCCGACCTGCGGGGCTTACTGTTATTACTTGGGAGAAATGATGACTGAGGTAGTAGAAGCTGCTGATCTTAAATACGACGCCAAAGGATTGATTCCTTGTGTGGTTCAGCAGCATGACACCGGCGAGGTGCTTATGGTTGCTTGGATGAACGAGGAGTCGGTGGGGCTGACGCTCAAGACCGGGACCACGTGGTTTTGGAGTCGCAGCCGTCAGGAGCTCTGGAACAAGGGCGCGACGAGTGGCAACATGCAAGAGGTCAAGGAGCTCTGGGCCGACTGCGATAGCGATACGCTGCTGGTCAAGGTGGACTCGCCGGGCCCGGCCTGCCATACCGGCAACCGTACCTGCTTCTTTAAGCGCGTGGAAGGGGGAGTGCGATGAAAGTCGTGACGCCGTTCGAGGTCGCCGACTGCAACACCGAGCTCCTCCGCGCGGGCGTGCCATGCCGCGTGCACCTGACTGATGCCTGCGGGGCGCAGTCGCTTTGGCTCGAGGCCGAGAAGGAAAGGCTCGATGAGGCCCATGCCGTCATCGTCGAGTTCTTTGAGAAAAAGGGCGCAACGCCTCGGTTCGATGAGACCGGTACCTACTTTACGCTGCAGTAACGAGAGGAAATAACCATGGGAGTCAGAACAGCTAACGTGCAGCCGGGAAATATCGGCGAGACGCTGACGGGTCTGGCCGAGGTGATTCACGGTCGTCGCGACGCGTCGCCGAAGGAGAGCTATACCGCCCGTCTGCTGACCGACGTCGAGGACGAACTGCTCAAGAAGCTTGCCGAGGAGGCGAGCGAGGTCATCATGGCCTGCAAGGACAACGACCACGACCACATCCGCTACGAGGCCGGCGACCTGGTCTACCACCTGCTCGTAACCCTTGAGCGTTATGGCATCACCCTCGACGAGCTGGCCGGCGAACTCAACGCCCGCCGCCACTAGTCATTGGGGACGTTCTTAAACGACTAGTTAGGCGAGGGGCGTGGACTCCCATTCGCTGGTGGCGTGGGGGATGTCGAAGGTTCGATAACCGCAGTCGTAGGCGTGGGCCTGAGCCTCGCGAATGTTCCAGCAGATGTCGCAGGCGCGATGCGCGTCCGAGCCAAAAGTGATTGGCACCTCGGCGTGGGCGAAGCAGTGCAACAGCCCCGTCGAGGGGTAATAGTCGTCGAGGCCCTTACGCGGCGCGGCGGTCGAGACTTCGACACGGCGACCCGTATCGTGCGCGCACTCGGCCATCTGCCCCCAAAACGGCGCCGGGTCAAAATCGGGCGCAAAGCCCTCCTTCGAAAAACGCATGACCAGGTCGGGGTGGGCCATCACGTCAAAGTTAAGCGAGCTTTCGCAAGCACGGCACCAGTCGTCGACGTAGTGTTCCCATACGCCGCGTACGCCTAAGTTTTCCCAAACATGCAGGTTGGTATCGTCGTCGATCCAGCCACAAAGCGAATCGGGCGTATCGGGACGAGTGACGCTCTCCGTTCCCGCCGTGCCCGCGGCGCCGGCCATGATATCGCCCGGGTCGCCAATCCAATGCACGCTGCCCAAGCGCACCACGGCGCCCCGGGACCAGCGCTCAACCAAGGGTTCGCAGCCCTCGTACCAATCGCATTCAAAGCCATAGATAAGCTCGAGCTCCGGCGCGATTTGCGCGGCAAGCCTGCGGGCGTCCTCAAAGGCCAGACGATGTGCCGGCAAGTCGCCCTCGACGACCTGCACCTCGCAGTTAGCATCCATACTGGCAGGCAGGGCGAGGTGGTCGGTCGAGACCATGACGCGGCAGCCTGCCGCAGCAGCGGCACGGACGTTGTCATCAAACGAGGCATGGCCGTCCGAAAACGAGGTGTGGGTGTGACAATCGACCAGCGGGCAAGCGGACATGGCGGCTCCTTTGCGTCAAGCGAATCCGCTTCATTGTAATGGCGCAGCCTCGGCGCGGCGGGAACGCTGCAAGTCGAAACCGACTGGAAAGGGCAGGCGGCGCGTGCCGGCGCCGGCGACTACTTGCTTCGTGCCGCCACGCGTTTGGCCTGCACTGTTACCATCGCGTGCCTCACGGCGGTGATGGGGCGATAGCGGATCATACGCGGTCCCGACCAGCGCATGACCTCGCGGATCTTCTCGCGCATGGCAGGCCGGTAACAATGCGAAGGACAGGCCGAGCAAAATGTCTTGGTGCCCATGTGCGGGCAGTGCTCAATGCGCGCGATGGCGTATTTCTGCAGCTCGGCGCATTCGGGGCAGAGCGTAATGGTCCGAAGGCCGAGCTTCACGCGCGCGGGCTCATCGTCGCCAGCCTGTTCGACCGCATGCCCGCCGCCATGATGCCCGCGGCACCACAGCGCAATCATCTGCGACACCATCTGGGCCTCGCGTGCACGTTTGCGCGCCAGCTCCGGTGTGTCGGCAGTGCGCGCCATTAGCTCAGCCTCCCGTGCTCGACCGAAAGCGAGAAATCGGCAAACGCGCAGGTGCTGGCTCGGTGGCTTACGAGCACGATGGTCTTGCCGCGGCGCTTGAGCTCGTCGATCGCCTGCATCACGGACGCCTCGTTGAGGGCATCGAGCGCGCTGGTGGGCTCGTCGAGCAAGATGAAAGGCGCGTCGTTGAGGAAGATGCGCGCAAGGCCGATGCGCTGGCGCTCGCCGCCCGAAAGCGAGTCGCCCAGCTCGGCAACGGGCGTGTCGAGACCCTGCGGCAGGCGGTCGATGAGGGCGGTAAGCGAAGCGGAGCGGCAAGCGTCGAGCAGCTCGGCATCGGTGGCGCTGGCGTGCGCAACCAGCAGATTCTCGCGTACGGTGCCGCAGAACAGATGTGTGTCCTGGGTCATATAGGCCTCGTGGCTGCGCAGGCTCGCCGTGTTGATGTGGCGGGCATCGACGCCGCTCACCGTGATGGTGCCAGCTGCGGGGTCCCAAAAACGCATGAGCAGCTTAAGCAGCGTCGACTTGCCCGAGCCCGAGCGCCCCATGACGCAGGTCATGGTGCCGGGCGCAAAGGTGCAGGTCACGTCGTCGAGGATGAGACTCGAAGCGGGGTCATTCGCGGCCTGCTCTGTGGCGCCCGCACCGCCCGCGTCCACGCCGTCCGCATAGCTAAAGCTCACATGCTCGGCTGCGGCGCCGGCAAACTCAACGTCCTGTCCGTCGGCGACCTCGGCGCACTGGGGCTGCTCGTCGAGCAAATCGAGCACGCGTGCGCCCGAGGCGAGCGTCTCCTGCAGTGAGGCGCCCAGGCGGCTCACGGCCATCACCGAGCCAAACGACGACACAAAGGTAAAGACGGCGACAAACGCTGCGGCAAAATCAATCGTTCCCGCAGCCACCAGCTGCAGCGCGCGTCCGAGCATCACCAGATTGGCCGCAAGAATAAGCGCATCGGAAACGGCCTCGCTGGCCGCCTGGCGGCGCTTGAGGCGCGCGTCCACGGCGCCGACTTGCTCGGTCAGCTTGCCCAGGGCACGGCTGCGATCGGCGCCACCGGCAAACTGGATAGTCTCGGACGCGCCGCGTAGACCGTCGAGCACAAAGGCACCCAGCTTACCGGCGCCCTCGCGGCTCTGGCGGCCGGTGGTGCCGCACGCCTTGGCCGAGGTCAGGGGCGGCAGCACGCCCAGGACCGCGTAGGCCACGAGCGCGATGCCCGCGAGCTCGGGGCTCACAGCCAGCAAAAAGCCCTCAAACACAACGGTGCAGACCAGAGCGATGGCAATGGGCGAGATGGTGTGCGCGTAGAAGACCTCGAGCAGCTCGATATCCGAGGTGACCAGGCTCACGAGCTCGCCCTTGCCGCGGCCCTCGAGCTTGGCGGGGGCGAGCTGGCGCAGGGCGCCAAACACCAGGTCGCGAATGTGCGCGAGCAGGCGAAACGCGATGTAATGGTTGCAGAGCTGCTCGCCGTAGTGGAGCGGCCCGCGTGCGATGCCGCAGGCGGCACAGGCCGCGCATGCTGCGATCAGACCAAGCCCCAAGGCGTTGCGGCCCAGCGCGGCCATAAGGCCAAGGGCGCCAAAGGCCGGCACGAACGCGGCGGTGAGCATACCAATGCTGCCCAGCGCGACGGCTAGCACAAGCCAGCCGGCAAGCGGTCGGACGAGCCCTATCATGCGCCATATGATGGACGGCGCCGAGCGACGGGCGCGGCCGGAGTCAGGCGCCGCGGTAGCGGAAGACGAGCCGGCACCGTTGAGGCCATCGGTACGGGCGGTGCTGCCGTCAACAGCCTCAACCGTGCCGGCATCCTCGGCATCACCCTCCGCATACGCATATGCCGAGAGCTGCTCCTGGCTGTTCCACATGCGCGCATAGGCGCCCGCGCCCGACAGGAGCTCATCATGGGTGCCGCGCTCGGCAATGCGACCGCGCTCCAGCACCAGAATCTGGTCGGCGTCCACGATCGTCGACAGGCGATGCGCCACCACAATTACGGTGTGCTCGCCGGCAAGCGACGCGATGACCTCGCCGATCGCGGCCTCGCTTGCGGCATCGACGTTGCTCGTCGCCTCGTCAAACACATAGATGGGCGAGTCGTGCAGCAGGGCGCGGGCCATGCACACGCGCTGGCGCTGGCCGCCCGAAAGGTTGGTGCCGCCCTCGTTAATCACCATGTCGAGCCCGCCGTTGGCCTGCACAAAGGCCGCCACGCGCGTGCGGCCGAGCGCGCGCAAAAGCTCGGCGTCGGTGGCGTTGGGCTGGGCGAGCAGCAGGTTGTCGCGCAGGGTGCCGGCAAACAGGTAGCCGTTGGTGGGCACCAGCGTGACGGCGCGCATGAGTGAGGTGGCCGTGGCATCGCGCAGTTCAACGCCGCCGATGCGCACGCTGCCGCGGTAGGCACCCTTGCGGCCCGAGATAATCCCCGCGAGCGTGGACTTGCCGCCGCCGCTTTCGCCCACGAGTGCCACGAGCGAGCCGTGCGCAATGGTCGCGCTGGCGCTGTCCAGCACCGTGCGGTCGCCGTATGCATAGCTCACGCCCGCGAGCTCGATATCGCCGCGACCGTCAAGCTCAACATCGCCGCGCTCGGGCTCGGGCGTATCCAAAATGCCAAACATGCGGCGCGAGGCGGCCATGCCGTTCATGGCCGTGTGGAACAGCGATCCCAGGCGGCGCATAGGCAAAAAGAACTCCTGCGACAGAAAGACGATGAGGAAGGCAGCCTCAAAGCCAATCTTGCCCGTGGCGAGCTGCAGCGTGGCTACGATAATGCCGAGCGCGGCGCCCATATAGACGACCAGGTCCATAACGCAAATGGAGCGCAGCTGCATCACCAGCAGGCGCATGGTCGCTGTGCGGAAACGCTCGGACTCGGCGTTGATGCGCTCGTGCCAGCTGCGATCGGCCTGGTAGACCTTAAGGGTGGTGAGACCCTGCACGGCCTCCAGGAACATGCCGCCCAGATCGACATAGCTGCCCCAGTACTCGGCACCGATCTTTTTGGCGTTGCGCATGACCATCATGATGGAGACGGGGATGACCGGAACGCAGGCGAGCAGCAGCGCGGCGGGAAGACCCGCCTGGCCCACGAGCAGTACAAACAGCGTGATGGGTGCCAAGCCGGCAAAGAAGAGCTGCGGCAGGTAACCGCCAAAGTACACCTGGAGTTGCGTGGCGCCCTCGACGCTGGTCTGGACGGCCTCGGCGGTGGGGACGGTTTCGGTGTAGGAGGGGCCGAGTGCGGTGAGCTTGTCGTAGACGAGCGAGCGCACGCGGCGGACGGCCTCGAACGCGGCCTTGTCGCCGGCGCGTTGGGCCAGGTAGATGGAGGCGGCGCGCACGATGATGGCGGCGGCGAGCGGCAAGGCCGCCTGTGCGAGGGCATCGACGGCGAGCGCGGCGGAAAGACCGTTCGTGACGATGCCGCCCAAGATGCGCGCAAGCATCCACATCACCGTGATGTTTGCCATGAGCGCGATCCACTTAAACAGGACGCTTGCCATAATGTAGGGCGTTGCCTGCGGAACCAGGGAGAAGAGCCGCTTCTCGAACATGAAACCTCCTATGCCGCAACGGTGCCGGGCTGGGTCCTCGGCAGCCGCTTAGTTAGCCAAATGCAACTAGAGTAACATCGTGCAGCGGGTAAGTATGCCGAGGGTAATTTTTAGCCGATGAACTGCGTAGAAAGTTCAAAATTGTTGAGTGCGGCGAACTTTGTGGTGGACGGAATGCGGGCGCAATTTTGATCGTGTGCGGCCCGCTCCAAAACGTGTACGTCAGCTTCCAAAACCGACAAAAAATGACATGTTTGGAGGCTGACGTACATGTTTGGATAGGGGCAAGGGCGACGACGGACGAAAGTCACGCCTGTGCCACGTTCGATGTGCTAGCGTTTGGGTGAATAAAACGAGCCCGTGCGGAAAGGATCCGGACCGTATGCAACGTGGAAGTACATCTCCGCTGTCCCGCGAGACCGATGCGCCCGAAACCATCGTCAAGCTGGAGTGCGATATTGACGACGCATCGCCCGAGGTGCTCGCCTACGCCGCCGAACGCCTGCGCGAGGCTGGCGCCCGCGAGGTACACTGGCTGCCCCTCTACTGCAAAAAAGGTCGCCCCGGCTGGCAGCTGCAGGTGATTTGCTCACACGAGGATATCGACCGCCTGCAGACGATTATCTTTTTGGAAACCACGACCAACGGCATTCGTCGCCAGGTCATGGAGCGTGTTTGCTTGCTACGTCGCTTTGAACAGGTGGCGACGCCTTGGGGCGAGGTAACCGTCAAGGTGGCCACCCTGCCCGACGGCAGTGAGCGTGCGGCGCCCGAGTACGAGGACTGTGCCCGTCTCGCCCGCGTGCACAACGTGCCGCTCCAGCGCGTGATGCAGGCGGCACAAGCCGCGGCGCTGCGATTTGAGTAACACGGTAGATGGGCTCTACATCCGCCGGACCCCGTATTCGGCCCCTATCAACTCCGTTTCGAAAGGACTCCCCATGAAATACCTCATCGCTTCCGATATCCATGGCTCGGCATACTGGGCCGAACGCCTCTGCACCGCCATCGAATCCGAGCAGCCCGACCGCATCGTTCTGCTGGGCGACCTGCTCTACCACGGCCCGCGCAACGACCTGCCGCGCGACTATGCCCCCAAGCGTGTGATTCCGCTGCTCAACGCCCTGGCCGATCGCATCATCGCGGTGCGCGGCAACTGCGACGCCGAGGTCGACCAGATGGTCCTCGACTTCCCCGTCATGGCCGACTACGCCACGCTGTTCGACGAGACCGGCCGCGAGCTGTTCCCGACGCACGGCCACGTCATTGGCGCCGGCATGCACAACAGCGTTGACCACGCGCCCGCGCTGCCCGAGGGCTCCGCGCTCGTCTACGGCCACACGCACATCAAAGTTAACGAGGCAAGCGAGGCGCACCCGGGCCTGTGGCTCTTCAACCCCGGCAGCGTGAGCATTCCCAAGGACGGCACGCACAGCTACGGCATCTACGAGGGCGGCGCGTTCCGTCACGTGATCCTGGAGGAGGAGTAACCATGGCCGAGCATATGGCTCAGCAAAATGCCGAGGGTTCGCGCGACCTGTCCACGCTGGTCGACGCGTCGGCCGAGCTGCAGCATCTGGTGCAGACCATCTGGCGCCTGCGTCAGCCCGATGGCTGCCCGTGGGACCGCGAGCAGACGCATCAGAGCATTGGCAAGAACATGATCGAGGAAGCCTACGAGGCGCTCGATTGCATTGAGGCGGACGACGTGGCGCATCTGCGCGAGGAGCTGGGCGATGTGCTCATGCAGGTGGTGCTGCATGCGCAGATTGCGGCGGATGCCGGTGAGTTTACGCTTGCCGATGTGGCGCGCGATATCGACGCCAAGCTCATCCGTCGTCACCCGCACGTGTTTGGCGATGCGGATGCCGAGAGCTCCGACGAGGTGCTCAAGATTTGGGACGAGGTCAAGCTTGCCGAGAAGGCCGCCAAAGACCAGGCCGTGGCGGCAGGCGAGGCTGCGCCCGAGGGTCTGCTCGACGGCGTGCCCACGCACCTGCCGGCGCTGATGCAGGCTCAGAAGGTGTCGCGCAAGGCGGCTGCCGTGGGCTTTGAGTGGGAGACGGTCCAGGACGTGTGGGACGAGGTCGCTGAGGAGCGTGCCGAGTTTGAGGCCGAGGCTCCCGGCTCGCCCGAGCACGAGATGGAGTTTGGCGACCTGCTCTTTGCCCTGGTCAACGTTGCGCGCAAGGAGGGAATCGACGCCGAGAGCGCCCTGCGTGCCAGCACGGCAAAGTTCCGCCGCCGCTGGGCCGCGATGGAGCAGATGGCGGCCGACGCCCACGTGGATCTGGCCGAGCTTTCGACCCACGGCCTCAACGACCTGTGGGACGCCGCCAAGGCAAACGAGTGACCTGCGCCTCACGCAGTATTCGTTTGCGTCAGCGCCTCACAGAGAGGTCTCTACAAGCAAAAAGCCATATACAGCGGAAGATGTGCCAGCTGTGCTTCGGCATCCCACTCGAGTTGTTTAGGATGTAGCACATATGCCGTCCCGATTTTTTTGTTAAAGCGTGCGCGGAACCGATCGAGGGAGATGGTCCCGTATTTGCGCGGCGACTTAACTTCGATGGGGCTGATGCGCGGCTTTCCAGCGGCGTTGACATAGGGTCGGGTAACGAGGAAGTCGATTTCCATGCGCTCCTCCCCCTCCTTCTTTCCGCTTTGGGAATAAAAGAAGAGCCTGTGTCCATTGGCCTTTAGAGATTGGGCAACGTAGTTTTCGGTAAGCATTCCTTCGTTCAATCCGATGTCGCCGCGAAGCACGGCCCTGTAAACGTCTTCATCGGTATCGTTGTTGTCAGAGAAGGCAAGCGTTACAAGCAGGCCGGTGTCTGCCATGTAGCACTTGAGGGCCGTTTGCTCCATGCTGAGTGAAAGGCCCACGCTCGGTTCGCTTGCGGCATAGCAGATATTGGCAATTCGCGCGTCTGCCAGCCAAAAGAAGGCTTCTTCGTAGGTGCGCATGCGTGCGTTTTTATCAAGTGAGGAAAGCTTGAATCGTTTTTCGTGCCTAGAGAGCTGACCCGGGATGCCATCGAGTACGGAGACGACTTTGAATTCGTAACCGGTTGCAAAACGAGAGATATCGTTGCGATAGAGCTGGACGATTCGGCGCTTCGAAGCGTCGACGGGCGCAAAAGCGCGCTGTTCAACATAGATGGATACCGGCTCAGGCATGCCGCCTACGAGCATGTATTCGCGCATAAGGGAGAGCGCTCTGCGATGTAGGGCATCGGGGAGCGGCTTCATCTTGTTAAAACTCATGCGAATGAGATCGGCCAGCCCCTTTTCGTCCATGCCCCAAAGAAACTCCTCAAAGTCGAGGGGCTCAAGTTCCAGAGACTCTTCCTCGGATGGGATGACGATATCTTTAATGTTCTGCTTGATGCTGAGCAGGGATCCAGTTTCGATGTAGTCGTAACGTCCGTCTGCAACGAGATACTTGATGAGTCCGCGTGCTTGCGGGTACATCTGGACCTCGTCAAAGACGATAAGCGTCTCGTGTTCATAGAGTTTGACGTTATAGAAAACCGAGAGATAGAGGAAGAGCGAGTCGAAGTCAGTGCGGTAGTCCTCAAAATATTGCTTAACTTCGGCAGGTGCTTGAAAGAAATCAATGACAAGGCAGGACTTGTATTCGGTTTCTCCAAACATGCGGGCAAGCGTGCTCTTGCCGACGCGACGGGCTCCTTCAATAAGAAGTGCTGTTTTACCAGCGCTTTCATGCTTCCATTTTAGTAGTTTGTCATAGGCTTTTCGTTTAAGCATGGCTGCCTCGTGCACGATATCCAGAACTTTTATAACCTGATTATGCACGATATCCAGAACTTCAGACCCTTAGATTTGCACGATATCTAGAACTTTGCATGATGTGAAAGCACATTATTGGCTCTTACATTCGCAAGTCGGGTAAAGACGGTATGCGGATTGGAGAATTTAATGGGGGGCGACCTCTAGAGATGAATGCTCGGTGCAAAAACAAGCGCCCCAAAGAATGATTTCTCCAATTCATATGTATCCCTTGGCTAACTTAGGGCATAATGCAAAAAGTGCGACATGGCTAACTTACGGAGGCACACCGATGGTGCACAGTCGGCCAGTCGCTTGCATCCACTACGTTTCCAAGTGAGAGGGAGACAACATGAGCGATATTTTGGACGTTTACGGTCGCGAGGTACTCGACAGCCGCGGCAATCCCACCGTCGAGGTCGAGGTCGTGCTCGAGGACGGCAGCTTCGGCCGCGCGATGGTGCCTTCGGGCGCTTCGACCGGCGCCTTTGAGGCATGCGAGCTGCGCGACGGCGACAAGGGTCGCTACCTGGGCAAGGGCGTCTCGCAGGCCGTCGAGCACGTCAATAACGAGTGCGCTAACGCAGTCGTGGGCCTCGACGCCTTCGACCAGCGCGCCGTCGATGCCGCGCTGATTGCCGCGGACGGTACCCCCAACAAGACCAAGCTCGGTGCCAACGCCATTCTGGGTGTGTCGCTGGCAGTTGCCCGCGCCGCTGCCGAGTCGGCGGGTCTTTCGCTGTACCAGTATCTGGGTGGCGTCAACGCCCACCTGCTGCCCACACCTATGATGAACATTCTCAACGGCGGCGTGCATGCCGACAATAACGTCGACTTCCAGGAGTTCATGATCATGCCGGTGGGCGCCCCGAGCTTTGCCGAGGGCCTGCGTTGGTGCGCCGAGGTCTACCACACCCTCAAGGGTGTGCTGCACGAGGCCGGCCTGGGCGGCGGCGTGGGCGACGAGGGTGGCTTTGCGCCCAACCTTAAGACCAATGCCGAGCCGTTCGAGTACATTACCAAGGCCGTCGAGAAGGCTGGCTTTAAGCCCGGCGTCGACTTCATGTACGCCATGGACCCGGCCTCGACCGAGTTCTACAACGCCGAGACCGGCATGTACGAGCTCAAGGGCGAGGGCGTGGAGTACACGAGTGCCCAGATGGTTGACTACTGGGAGAAGCTCGTCGACACCTATCCCATCATCTCCATCGAGGACGGCATGGCCGAGGAGGACTGGGACGGCTGGGTTGAGCTCACCCGTCGCATTGGCAACAAGGTGCAGCTGGTGGGCGACGACCTGTTCGTCACCAACACCGAGCGCCTTAAGAAGGGCATCGAGCTGGGTGCCGCCAACGCGATCCTGGTCAAGGTCAACCAGATCGGCACACTCACCGAGTCGCTCGAGGCCATCGAGACCGCCAAGGAGGCCGGCTATGCTTGCATCGTGAGCCACCGCTCCGGCGAGACCGAGGATTCCACGATCGCCGACCTGGTCGTGGGCGTCAATGCCGGCCAGATCAAGTCGGGCGCCCCGTGCCGCAGCGACCGTATCGCCAAGTACAATCAGCTCATCCGCATCGAGGACGAGCTCGAGGGCAGCGCGCGCTACGCCGGTAAGACCGCGTTCTACAACATTCGCTAAACGGGCGAATTTGGCGAGGGGGAGGCTGACTCGGTTCCGTCCCGCCTTGACTGGATGCTGCAAAGCGCCATGGGCGCTGGGCCACACGGCTCAGCGCCTTTTTTATGTCGAGCAAAGGCTGGCGAAGGCGGTGCGCATGCTCGTGCTATAACTAAAGGACTTAGCGCAAACAAACCTCAACCGCACAAGGCGCACATGGATCAGATTTACGACAACAGGTACTATTCCGCCGGTTCGCGCGAGCCGTCGCCTCGCCGTGCGCGCACGGTGCAGCTCGGTGGGTCCGCTTATGCCGGCGCCGACCGCTCCACGCAGCGCCCGGCAAGTACCTCGCGCCCCAATGCTCAATCAAATACCTTGGCAGATGGACCGGTGCGCCCGGCACGTTCGTCGCATGCGTCGCGTCCCTCGACTCAAGCACACGACAAATCGAGTAGGCCCTCGAACCGTCTTTCGGGCTCGGACTTTATGCATTACGCCAACGACAACGCGGTTGTCAAGGCGATCTATGACTTTACGCATGGCCCTCTGCGTCCGCTGTTTATCGGTATCGTGGTGGCGCTGGTGCTCGTGAGCCTGTATTTCCCCGTGCGCGATCTGTACGTGGCAAAGCGTTCGAGCGATATCTTGGCCAAGCAGGTCGAGATTCGCCAGCAATACAATGATGAGCTGCAAAAAAGCGTCGACAAGCTGCTCTCGGAGGAGGGTATCAAGGACGCGGCGTCCGAGGACCTGGGCCTGGTGATGCCCGGCGAGAAGAAGATTGACGTGCTAGGTTTGGACGACGATTCGGACTCGTCGTCGAGCAAAAAGTCCTCAAACGCCAAGAAGGCCAGCGAAGTGGCCAAGGAAATCGAAGAAGTCGGCAAGGACGCGCCGTGGTACATCCAGGCGCTCGACATGCTGTTTGGGTTTAACGGCGTCGAGGGTCAGACGGTCGTGTCCAACGGCAAATAGCGCCCGGAGGGGAGCCCGCAATGACAAATTGCAAACGCTATAAGGTAGCCGCGATCGACCTGGGAACGGTGTCGTCGCGACTGGTGTTGGCCCAGGTCGAGGGCGGAGCGATTGTGGAATCGTCCAAGCATACCGAGATTACCGACCTGGGCGAGGGCGTGGACACGACGGGGCGCTTTTGCAAGGCGGCTGTCGAGCGTGTGCTCGCTGCGTGTCACATGTTTGTGGACGAGGCCCGTGCCTTTGGGGCCGTGTGCGTCTGCACCACGTGTACGAGTGCCGCGCGCGATGCGTCCAATGCCGCGCTGCTGTTGGACGGCCTGCGCGATCTGGGGCTTGAGCCACAGGTGATTCCGGGCGAGGTCGAGGCGCGCCTGACGTTTTTCGGCGTGGCGCACGACTTTGCCGGCGAGCGCATCATTGTTGCCGATTCGGGCGGCGGATCCACGGAGCTCGCGACTGGCGTGTACGCGCCGGAGCGCGGCGTCTTTGCGCTGGAGGGAACGCGCTCGCTGGACATCGGTTGTCGCCGCGTGACGGAGCGCTTTTTCTCCGCGTTGCCGCCCGCGGATGGCGAGCTTGCTGCCGCTGCCGCGTGGGCAGGCGAGCAGTTTGCCGCCTATTTTGAAGGCCTGCCCAGCGACTTTGAGCGCGCCGAACGCCTCGTTGCGGTGGGCGGCACCGTCACCACGCTCGTGGCACTCGTTCACGAGCTGGAGCCGTATGATTCGAGCTTTGTGCACCTGCGCGAGCTTTCGATGGAGCAGGTTTTGGCTGCCATCGAGCGTATGTCCGCGCTGGATGTGGAGGGTATCGCCGCGCTACCGGGTGTACAGCCCAAACGCGCGGGCGTGATTCTGGCCGGCGCCGTGGTGATTCGCGAGCTCATGCGAGCCGGCGGCTACAAGACGCTCACCGTAAGTGAGAACAGCCTCCTCGCCGGCATGGCCGCCACCATCAACGAGGTTCTCGACGGCGCGACCCCCACCATCGCCTGGACCCCGAGCCTGAGCACCCTTTAAAAGTAGTCAAAAAAGCTCTGTCCCAAATGAGCTGCTCTGCAGCTGACGGCACCTAAAAGAAACGAGCCCGCATCCCTGGGGGACACGGGCTCGTAAGCACTACATGGTAGGGGCGGTGGGACGTCCGCGCATTTGCTGCGCAAATGCGCACCGGCTTCGGCCGCCTGTCGGCGCCCTCGCCGGCTCGCTACGGACGCTGCGCGTCCGCTTGACGCTCGCCCCCTCGCGGGTTCGAGTCCCACCGGCATCCAAAAGAAACGAGCCCGCATCTCAAAGGGACACGGGCCCGTAAAAGCCATATGGTAGGGGCGGTGGGACTCGAACCCACAATCCTTGCGGCGAGAGATTTTAAGTCTCCTGCGTATGCCAATTCCGCCACGCCCCCGTGAGACTAGAAGTCTAGCACAAGCCGTCCGTTACGCGTTGACGGCCATCGAGTGCTGGCCTGACTTTTCCAAGTACTCGGCAAACTTGGCTTCGTCGCCCTTGTTCTGGTACTGCAGGGCCAGCAGGTACTCCAAGCGGCAGCGCTTGACCGGGTCGTCGCCGACATCCTCGAGCATGCGCTCCAGCTCGGGAATGTCGTTGTGACGCTTGAGGATCATCGTGTCGTACATCAGCTGGCACTCGTGCGCGACCGCCTCGGCCTGACCGCCCTCAAAGCTCTTGATTTCATGCAGCAGCTCCTTGGACTTTTTGCGGTCCTCCTGGCCAACGTAGTAGTTAAAGGCCTTGATCACCAGGTCGACGCGCTGCATCTTGGGCAGGTTGAGTCCCAGCAGCAGGTCGAACATCTCGCCGGCGCGCTCGTGGTCCTCGCGCAGCAGATAGGAGTTCAGACGCAGGTAGTCGCGGTTGTAGCGCGGGTACAGCATGCTGGTGAGTTTGCCGTCGAGCAAACGATCGAACTCGGCCCACTGTTTGGCGGCCATCAACTGTTGCAGGCGTTTAAACGTAGTGCGTTTTTTGACGCTAAAGAACACCGACACGGCGATACAGATGATAACGACGGCGGTCCAGAGTGTGCGGGAATCGGGCATGTTAGGATCCTTAGTCGCTCATAAAGCGAGCGGTATGACAACACGTACTAGATGTATTATACGCAGCGCACAAGCAAACTGGCATAAAAGCTCATCGAGGCTGAGTGCCATCGCTCGCTGCGGTACACTTACCTAAAGTAAACCATGAAGGGAGACATTACCTATGAAGAAGATCGTTTTGGCTTGCGGTGCTGGCGCTGCTACTTCCACGCTCGTTGCCCAGAAGGTCGCCACCATGCTCGACGCCAACGGTTATGCCGGCAAGTATGAGATCGTGCAGTGCGCCATCTCCGAGGCCAAGGACGCTTGCGACGAGGGCGCCGACCTGCTGATCGCCACCACCGTTGCTCCCGAGGGCCTCACCTGCCCGTACGTGAGCGGCGTGCCCTTCATGACCGGCATGAACCGCGTCGCTGCCGAGAAGGCCGTCCTCGACGTCATGGCTCAGTAGGCGCTGACTGTATGAGTGAGCAGAACGCCAATCCGGTCGAGCTCTTTGGCATGCGCGTTGCCCATGTGGGCATTAACGCCACCGACCCGGCAGATGCCCTGGAGATCGCGGAGCTGTTCTCGACGATGATGGGCCTGCCCGTTATCGAGACCCCGGTTTCGTACTTTAACGATTCGCTGATCGAGGTCATGAAGCAGAACGGTCGTGGCACCAAGGGCCACATCGGCTTTGCCGTCAACGACATCGATGCGGCCGAGAAGTGGTTTGCCGAGCGCGGGCTCGAGGTCAACGAGGAGTCGCGCGTGCTGCTGCCCGACGGCGGCACCAAGCTCGTGTACTTTAAGCGCGAGTTCGCCGGCTTCGCCGTGCACCTGTGCCGCGAGTAGCGCACAGGCTGCTATAGCTAGCAAAAAGGGATAGGGCCGCATGGCCTTATCCCTTTATTTATGCCGAGGGGCTTTCTATCGTGGCAGGCGAATCGTAAAGCGGCTGCCGACGCCCTCGACTGAGGTCACGCCAATGACACCACCATGGCTATCGACGATCCACTTGGCAATGGCAAGCCCCAGACCCGAGCCCTGCGCGCCGGCATCGCGTGCGTTGTCGGCGCGGTAGAACCGTTCAAACGCGTGAGCTGCGGATTCCTGGTTCATGCCGATACCCTCGTCCTCAACACTTATGTCGATCGTGCCTGCGCCCGCATCCGGCGCTACGCCAAACGAGATGGGCGTGCCCGCGTCCGAATACTTGGCGGCGTTTTGCACGATCACGCGCAGAGCCTGCTTCACGAGCGCCACGTCAACGGGCGCGTCGCAGCACGGGTCGCTGACAAGCGCAGCGTCGTACGCCAGTCGATACGTGTGCGCGGCATCGATCATCTGTGACTCCTCGCATACCTCGCCGACCAGCGCGGCCAGGTTGGTATTCGCACGCCGCAGGACCGTGCGTCCGGCGTCGCCGCGTGCCAAAAACAGCAGCTGTTCCACGAGCTCTTGCATGTGCTCGCTTTCGGCCTTGAGGGACGCGATGGATTCTGCCAGCACGTCCGGGTCGTCTTTGCCCCAGCGGTCGAGCATGTTCACGTAGCCCTGAATCACCGCGATGGGTGTGCGCAGCTCGTGGCTTGCATCGTTGACAAAGCGCATCTGCTGCAGCTTGGCTTCTTGCATCTGGCACAGCAGGCGGTTGAGCGCGACCTCGATGCTCGCCAGGTCGGCGTCGCCGGTGGTGACGCTCGGCGAGTCGACGCTCGCGCGCTCGATGGCCTGCTCGAGCGTTTCCATCTTGCCGCCGGAGAGCTGCATACGGCTGAGCTCGTCTACGCGCAGGGCCAGGTCGTTGAGCGGCGCCATGGTGCGGCGCACGCGGCGGGCGCCGCCGAGCATGTTGAGCACGCTGATGACCTGCCAACCCACAACTACAAGGTAGAGAGGCCATAGCGTGACGAGGTCCTGCGCGAGGGGGAAAGTCTTGGTGGTACGCGCAAGCTCGACGGTATAGGTGAGCGTTGTCAGGTCCCAGCCGCGCGCGGGCGTCAGCGACATGCTGCGAACGGTGGCGCTGGGGATCCATCCTGCGGTAAACGCGCCGTTGGGCAGCGTCTGGTTGTATCCATAGACGAGGATCGCCACCGCAATAACCAACAGCAACAGATCGAGCCAGACGTAGCTCATCAGGCGGCGCCACATATAGCTCCAGTTGATGGCGCGGGCGATGGAGGTGACGCGCTTGGCCTCGGCATTACGCGCGGCAGACATAGCCCACCCCGCGCACGGTCTGGATGATGCGGGCACCGCCGGCGTCTTCGATCTTGGCGCGCAGGTGCGCGATGTGCACGTCGACGTTGTTGGTGTCGCCTACGTATTCGTAGCCCAGCGCCTCGTGCGCGATGGGCGAGCCGCCGACCGTGACTTCGCGGCGGTCGGGATCGAGCGCGACCGAACCCACGGTGAGCGCGGCGGGGGAGGGCGCGGCAGCGGTCTGGGCCGTGTCGGTTGCCGGGGACATTGTGGCGATACCGGCGGCCGTGCCGCTCGCTACGCCAGCCCCGGCGCTGGCGCCGCCAACGCCCGAAGCCGCTCGCACGGCTTCCGAGCGCTTCAGTGCCACGCGGATCCGTGCGAACAGCTCCTCAATCGCAAATGGCTTGGTCAGGTAATCGTCGGCGCCGGCATCGAGCCCGGCCACCTTGTCCATCACGGCGTCGCGCGCGGTGACCATAATCACCGGCACATCCTTGTGCTTGCGTACGCGCCGCAGCACCTCCATGCCGTTGAGCTGCGGCAACAGTACATCGAGCAGAATCAGATCGTAGTCGCGCTCCAACGCCAGGTCAACGGCGGTGCGGCCGTCAGCGGCGTGCTCCACCTGGTAGCCTTCGTGCTCCAGCTCGAGTGTCACAAAGCGGGCGATTTTCTCCTCGTCCTCTACGATCAGGATTCGTGCCATGCGTGCCCCCGTCTGCGATTACTTGTCGTCGTTGAGATTTTGCTTGATGTCGTCCGCGGCGTTGGCAGCGCTATCCATAAGGTTGTTGATGCTGCCGGGCACGTCGCCGTCGCTGTCGATGCGGTAGCGCATGCCAAAGAACAGGCCAATCAGCATCAGCCATATCGTGGCGCCCCAGGCAAACAGCGCGACGATGGGAATCAGGATGGGGATGTTGAGGATGATCGCATCGCGGCGCGTGGCGATAAACTTGGTGTCCAGACTCAGGCGGAAGAGCTTTTTGAGGTACTCCCACACGCTGTCCATCTTCTTGGAGAAGTCGGTCTTTTCGCTCGACTTTTCGTAGGCAGCCTGCGCGGCGACCATCTCGGCAGAGGGCTCATCGGCCGGCTCGGACTCGGTGGCGGCGTGCGCCGACGTGGTCTGGGTCTTGCCCTGCGACTCGAGCCAAATGATGGCGTCCAGGACGTTGCCGTCGGCGGCGTCGAGCGCGGCCTTGGCATCGGTGTAGCTCACGTTGCACTTGGTGCGGATGGTTTCAACTTTTTCGAGGTCGTCCATGACCTGTCCTTTCGTTCGATGGGCGCGACGCCGGGCAATTTGCTCGGGCGCGAGCGTTGCGTTCGGCGGTTTGCGTTGCGCCGCCCCGCCCTTGGTCGAACTCTATAGTGCAGGTTATAGATTAAGCGATTCTTGAGCCAAGATTAATGTTGGATGAGTTTTTGGGTGGCGAAGCGCGTGACGCGGGGCGCGCAGGCAAGGGGAAGGTCGGTTTTGCGTGGCGTGAAGGAGGGACGGTCTGATCTTTGGGATAGCTGATAGCGAGGTCTAATACTTTTCCGAGAAGTGAATGAGTGAAAACGGACCCCCGAAGCATCGACACTTTAGAGGTGCCGCTTCCTGCGGTTTCAATGCTGAAATCCCACGATTTTGCCGCCGAAAAATGCGGATGTTTCAGGGGTCCAAAAACAGCCGTTCACTTCGCGGAAAAGTATTAGACCTCAATAGCGGGGGATGGGGTGCCGGTGCAAAACGGCGTCAGAAATGGGGTAAACAAGGCAAACGGATCTAATGGATCAAAAATCACGTTGCAAAAGTATGAAAATATCCTACAATTGCAGCATGAAGTACTTTAGCAACATAACGGCGATAAGCGAGCTTTCCGAGAGCGAGGGCGTGTTCACCACAGCCCAGGCGGCTCGCATGGACATCTCTCGAGATGCGCTGGCGCACTCATGCCGCGCAGGGCGTCTTGAACGGATATGCCACGGCGCCTACCGGATGTCTGGAACGCAGCGCCGAGACACCGACGAACTCAACGCCTTTTGGAAGCTCACCAATCCCTCCCTTTGCGCGTGGGAGAGAAAACGTCAGTGGGATGGCATCGCCGTGAGCGGTACGACAGCGGCGAACCTGCAGCAAATGGGCGATTTCTATCTGTCCCCCTACAGGATGACCGCGCCCATGCGTATCAATACAAGAAACGAATCCCTTTCTTTTGTAAAGCGCGAGATTGCTGAGCGGGACATCGTTTGGCTCGACGGCCTGCCGGTAACTAAACCCGAGCGCACGCTTGTCGATCTTTGCCTCGATTGCGAGGATCCCTCATTAATTATCGATGCCTATCACGACGCGCTTGGACGTGGACTCGATATACAACGGCTGAAGGATCTTGTAGAGGAGAACTCTAAAACCGCCAAACGACGCGAGCTGATGGCGCCTTTGCTGATGGTACTGAACGGGTAATGCGAAACGGAGGACATGGTGAAGTACAAAACGCCTGCCGCATTGGAGATGGCTGTTAGGAATGCCGCAAGAGAATCACCAATGGATACTAATCGGGCAATCGTCGGTTTCTACTTTCATCGCTTCCTATGTCGCGTTTTTTCAGAAGATGACGGCAGCTTTGTGCTCAAGGGCGGTCAAAGCGTCCTGGCGCGAACACTCGATGCACGTGTCACAAGAGATATTGACTTGGTTGCTCAAGAGGAGAGTCTCGAAGAGGCTATTGTCGATCTGGTGCAGGCTGCTTCGATTGATCTGGAGGATTTCGTTTCGTTCGTCTTTGATCGTGCAGAGCAAATCAAAGAAGAAGATGAGTATCGGTGCGGCGCGAAGGTGTGGTTCACCCCCTTTATGGGAACCAAGAAGCTACAGCCAATTTCAATTGACTTGGTAATTGATGAAGTGCGGGGACTTGAGCCTGAGGTTCTTGCGCCGATCGATCGTCTGAATATCGAGGGGCTCCCAGTCTGCGACTATCGAGTATGCCGAGTGGAGAGTGCCCTTGCAGATAAATTGCTCGCAATGATAGAGATGCATGAGGGCCGTGCTTCATCGCGAATCAAGGATATAGTCGACATCTTGGTGTACGCGAAAACTTGCTTCGTCGATGGGGCTACGCTTGTCGAGAGGGTCGAGAAAGAAGCGTCTGCCCGCAAAGTGGCAATGCCGGAAGAGTTCGTGGCGCCTCTCTGGTGGAAACAAAATGGTTCTGCACAGTACGTAAAGATGGCGAGGCAGGCGGGGGTACTTGATCTCGCGGGGAACATTGCTGGGGCAGAAGAGGTCGTCAATCGGTTGTATACACCGTGCTTTAATCATTCGGCGAATGTGTGCAAATGGAATCCTCAGACCACGGGATGGGAATAGGCTAGATAGTTAAGCCGGCGGCAGAATTAGTTCCTGTCGCCGGCTTAAGACGTTTCTACTGCCTATGCGCTATTCGCAGGTCTGGTCGACCACCTGGGTGACGGCCTTTTTTGCGCCTTCGAGGTCGCGCTGGGCTTGGGCGACAGTGGCCTCGGCTTGTTTCTTTGTCCTTACGACCTCGGCAAAGCGGTTGATGGATTCGCTATACTCGCGTGTGCGCGGGTCGAGCGCCGGCGGGACTTCGATCTCAAACAGGTCGCTAGGACGGATGGCGCGGATGCTGGCTGCTTCAGTTAATGCTTGAATCAGCTGCGCCCCGTGGCCTTCGGTAAGGTATCCAACAATTATCTCCGAAAACACTACGCGCTCATCTTCGGTCATCGTTTGGAATGACGGGCGAATGACGGTGGTGTTATGCGAAGCAACCAGATGCTGCTTTGCGTCATTGGCGCTGACGACAAGCAGGTTGGACGCGCCGTAGCGACCCAGCATGCGCGGCATGACGATATCTCCAGCGCGGAGCTCATAGCGATCGAGAACGCTGGGGTCCACCTTTACGATTTTGGAATCCGAGCCGTTTGCGCTTTCTACAGCGTCTGCGGGCAGAAGGTTGCCGTCTTGAAAATCCTGAGATGAGATGCGGCGAACCTCGATCGCATCAACGTCGTTCGATGTGGTGCTCTCGCGGGGCATGAATGGTGCCACTCGCGTAAAAGCGTCACCAAGCGTGGCGCTGTAGTTTCGGGTAAGGCTGATAAGGCTGATTTTGCCCCACGAGAGTGGGGCATGGTGCTGGAGTAGCTCACGCGTCTCGAGAACGATTGTCTCTATGGGAGAGGTCTGATGTTGAGCGAGGCTAACGCGGGACCAATCCGGTGCAATAGCTAGGGGCGGGCAGGATTCTTCGTTCGCGGGGGTTGGCAACATGTAGCGAGTGAAGCTGGACAGGTTGTGGAATGTGACGCTGCGGTTCTCCGTTGACAAGACGATGAGCTCGCACATCTTGTAACTGCTGGGTTCGCTGTGCGGGAAATAGACGACACGCTCGATGAGTCCTTCGCGCATGAGAACCGTGCGCGCCTGCTCGGCTTTATCTATTAGACTTGCTGGCAGTAATACCGCTGCCCTGCTTCGACCGGAAAGCGCGAGCGCATAGAGGCACCAAACAAAGGGGTCCCAATCGCAAAAGCCTAAATAGCCCGGCTCCAGATCGTTGATAAGGGCCTCGCATAAGCGAATTTCTTTGTCGTGAGTATTGCGGTGATAGCCCGTAGCGTCGATAAGCACCGGAGCGGGGCCGTCGACGTCGTCCCGCTCTCCTGGTTCAAGTTCGCAAATGCTGGGAAAGACGCTTTTATTCATGAAGAGGCACGTATTGAGCAGGTCGGCATCGAGCGAATCGGGTAGTCGAACGACGCGCAAGCGACTGCCTTGTTCCAGATTGAGTGCGCGCGAAATGATGGCAGCGGTGAGGCGTGGCAAAGAGAACGCGGATTCGTACATACGTATGCCCTTTCTTCTTAGTGGGATATATGTTAACAGAATATTTCGAAAATTTCTAATGACGAGAACAGCACACTGTGCTATCCTCGAAGCAATCCAAACCAATTCAATACCAACTGTTTGATGCCACAGCTAGACAGCCTTTAGGCAAATCGCGCTATCGAGCAGAGTAATTTTACTTACGAAACCACAGGCTAGGCGACGTTTCTGGCCCACACGTCAAATCATTCTAAAACTTAGAACAAACTTACCGACAAACATCTGCAACCGGATAGGAAGAAGCATTCATGAAGAGCGAAGACAGCATCTACGAGGCATTCCTCAACACACTCGACGAGGATCTCCGTAGTATGTGCGCAAAGAACGAGAAGGCGGAGAAGCCGTTTCCGTATCCGTACTGCGGTGAAGAGAACGTTGAGCGCCTCGCTAAGGCACTTGTTGGCGTGCTGGAAAAGCACTCGCCCGATATTCCCGGGCTGGTGCCCGAGCAGTATCGAGACGATGTGCACGAGGCTCGCGAGCTTTTGGCCGCGGCGGCGCTCGCTTTGCTGTCGCTGTACTTTCCCCAGCGCGATAGCTGCATGCGCTGCATGGCCATCTTAATTAGCCTGTTTCGGCACGGAAGCAATCCACGCTTTAAATCGAGCGGCGTGCTCATGTTTGAGCAGGTTTCGACAGGTATGAAGTACTCGTCCGAAAAAGGTGGATATATTCCGTCTCGCTTTGTGCGTCATACCGACCACAAAAGGCCCTACGACCACGTGCATCGCGACGGATCGCGTGGCTTTACGGCGGACGAAGACGATGTCGTCATGTTTTTCGAACGTTACCGCGTGATTCAGCAACGCGTGTTCGATACGAGTCCGCGTTTCAACTTTGAGCTATGCGTCAAATACCCGTATGAGGCACTTTCGGACAATCGGCAGAACTTTTATTACATGGAGGAAAAGATGGAAATCGATTTGGCAACTAAGGTACGGGGGCTCCAGGACCGCTATCTCCTCAACTGCGCTCAGGCCAAGGGATACGACCTGCTCGACAAGCTGATGATTAATGCATTGCTTGCGTATCTGCGCGACGGATCAGTCTCAATTGCGGCGCGCGAGAGCTATGTGGCGCAAACCGAGCATCTGATTGACGGCGCGGTCAAGTTGCCGTGTACGACGAGCCCCAAGGAGGGTGTAAGCGTCGACCGTATTTCCTAGCAACTAAACAGAACTATCGACAAGAAAGGGGCCGTGACATGTCAGTCATCAAGATGTACGGCTACGAGGCCGCGCAGCAAACGGAGTATCAAACCAAGAAGTGGGCGACTAAGGAGGAGATGCAGGCGCTGTCGTCTGGCGATGAGCAGCGCGATGTGATCCTGGCTAAGGGTGCCACGGTGGCGTTCTACGAGGACGACAAGCATTGGGAGACGAGTGTGTCCAACAATGTCTTTGCCTTTGGAGGTACCGGCAGCGGCAAAACGGCGAGTTTCATTTTGCCCAACCTGCTCAATCACCACGAATGCTGTTATGTGGTCACAGACACCAAGGGTGAGCTGCTGCGCCGTACTGGGAAAGGCTTTGAAGAGGACGGCTACGAGGTAACGGTTCTCGATACTGTTAATCCCGAGCAGTCGGCCGGATACGACCCTCTGCGTTACGTGATGGATGTCGAGGACATCCCCACCACAGTGGCGGCAATCATGGAGGGGGTCGATCCTGACGGTCGTAGCCGTAGGTATGATCCGTTCTGGGATAATGCAAACGATCTGCTGCTTCGAGCAATTGTTGGAATCCTGTATCTCCTAGAGTGTCTTGCCGGCACCCTTGCGACGGGCGAGGACCCCAAAACTCCGCGCCGCTACCTTAAGATGAACAACGTCTTTAAACTGGCTGCGCTCATCAAGGTTACGGGAGATGGTGAGGGGCGATTCCCGTTGGACTACCTTGTAGAAGAGGTGGAGTCCAGGGAGTTTCTCGATAAGTTTGGTGCGGAGAACGCTGATCTGTATGGCGTTGAGCAGTATCGTGATTTTCGCGGGGCAGCCGATAGGACGCTTAAGAGCATTCTGATCACGCTCAACGCGACCATCTCGCGGCTTAAGACTCCCCAGCTCATGCGCGTCTTTGAGAAAGACGAGATGCGCCTCGACCGTATCGACGAGGGCAAGCGCGTAATCGATCTTAAGGTGAGCGACAACGACTCGACCAATGCATGGCTTGCGAACGTTGCCCTTAAGCAGCTGTTTAACCTGGCCCAGCGCCGTGCCGATGCCAGCCCCAGCGGCCATTTGCAGCGTCGCGTGCAGTTTGTGCTCGATGAGTTTCCCAATGTGGGACGCATCCCCGATTTTGAGCGCAGCATTGCGACCGTGCGCAGTCGTGGCATTAGCTTTTTAATGTGTGCGCAATCGCTGAGCCAGCTCGATGCCGTGTACGGCAAATCCACGGCGCTTACCATCCTCGATAACTGCGATAGCTTGGTCTATATGGGTGGCGGCAGCAACATCGCGACGCAGAACTACATAAGCGAACTGTGTGGCGAGTCGGTTTTGGGCACCAAGTACGTGGGCGCCGAGCGCACTGCCGTAGATGTACGCGGTTGCGTGATGACCCCAGGCGAGGTTGGGCTTATGCCTCGCACCGATTGCCTGGTCAAGGTGACCGGCATGCGTCCCTTCCGCGCCAAGAAGTACTTCTGCGGCGACCATCCCAACGCGGCCAAGTGGCTGAGGGATTAACCCTTGCAGCCTCGCGCATTCTGACCTGTATTTTGGCTGCAAGGCCTCTGTTTGCCATGTGCCGTGCGGCCAGTTTCCCTTATCGATTCCATCTAGAGAGGAATTAACCATGTCCGTTATGTATCGTGAGCCCAGCATCATAAAGAAGTCCAAGGACGGCCGTGTTGCCGCCGTCGATATGGCAAGCGAATTGCTCAACAGTCGTGTGCTGCTGCTGGAGGGCGAGGTCAACGATGTGACCTGCAACGGCCTTATTAAGTCCATGTTGGTGCTGGAACATCAAAGTGCGACCGAGCCCATCACCCTCATCATCAACAGCCCAGGCGGCAGCGTTACGGCGGGGCTGGCGCTCATCGACACCATGCAGTCGCTCGACTGCCCCGTGATCACGGTGGGTGAGGGCGTCGTGGCCTCGATGGCCGCGGTGATCCTGGCCTGCGGCGACCACCGCCAGGTGTACCGCCACACGCAGGTGCTCATCCACCAACTGATGGGCGGCACAGGCATGGCGCAGCAGACCGATATCGAGATTGTGGCCCAGCATACAGCGGCCATGCGCGCCGAGCTGGACGAGCTGCTGGCCGAGCATGGGAACCTGAGCGCCCAGGAGTTCCACGAGCTCACCGAGCGCGATTGCTGGTGCAATGCCAAGCGCGCCCTAGAGCTGGGCCTGGTGGACGAGGTGATTGCGCCCAGCAAGAAAGCGCTCTAGTGGGGTGCATGCCTTACAAGCACGTTAAACAGGGCGAATGAGCACGTAGTTGAACAGCCAGAAAGAGGTTGAACATGAGCAGGATTTGGGATGTCGACGGTATTGAGTGGGAAGATCTGCCCACCGTGAGCGACCTGCTGTGCGCTGCGGACACAAAGATCCTGGCACGCGAGGTTGCCCTGCGATACGGCGGCAAGCCGGACGACCGTGGCCGTGTCGATAGCGAGCGCAACCTAAAGCGTGTCCGCCGCAAGGTCAAAAAGCTGCGCAAGATCGACCCCGAGCCCAGCGACAAGATCGTCCTGTTGCCCAAGCATGTCATCAATCGTCGCGATGCGGGCCACGGCTTTGGCTATTACGATGTAGAGCCGTGCGCCTTTACGCGCAGTGGCGCGCAAAAGTCAGGGGAGGACGCGTGTGCTGAGGTGTACCCGTGGGAGCTGTTCCTACTGAACGAGGAGCCTGCAAGCGTCGTTCTGGGCTATCGCGTATGGCTCGGCGGCGAATGGGACCTATGCGAACGTTATCGCTTTTTGGCTGTGGCGTGCGCCAGCGCGCTGCATCGCTTCCGCGAGCAAAAGGAGCTGCGCAAGTGTCTCAAGAAGGACGATGCAGCCTGTGACATGGGCGAGGATGAGGTGATCGAAGGTGTTCGCCAGGACGTGCTGTATCCCGAGGAGGTAATCAACGCAAAGCTCGGCGGCTATTGGGATACGAGCCTGGGGCTCAATCTGCCCTGGAAGGACGAGCATTTCGAGACCTGCGTACGGATCGACAGGGCAATCGATGACCTGTTTGCCGAGGAGACGAAGCGCAATGCCGCGGAGCTTGGGAGGAAGCTTGGGCGTGGGTATGAGGGGTGCGGGGAGTGGTTGGACGGAGATTGACTGCAAGAGTGGTTCCTGTGAATGATCGGTGGCGGCTCGGCAATAAACTGTCCGAACGAAATGATAGAACGATAGCGTAAATAGCACCCGTACTTTAAGGAGTTAACAATGGAAATCGCCTATAAGGAACTGTTTCGTGTAAACCGTCCTATCTGTGGTCCTGGACCAGGAGGTTTCTTCATTAAAAGATTCAAGGAAAGCGGCTACAGTGAGGCTGAATTAATCGATCTAATTACGGAGATGGACTTTTCTCCGGATGGACGAGGCACGAACATTGGTCTGTACAAGAAATGCGGGATAGTTAAGTGGGCGGTTGAAAAGACATGTTATACGGATTGGAGCCCCACCGTCATTGGCTTGGTCTTAACAGTTGCAACCGGCTTTAAGGTCTTTGGATGGGCTAATCAAAAAGCAATACCCTTTTTCGGTAACTTGAATGCATCTCTGTTTCCGGCGGCTGTTCTAGTTGGCTTACTGGTGTATTCAGTCGCTAGGTTTCAATTTGAGCTAAAGAAGACAAGGCTGCTGTGTGCCCTGGATCATATTGAGACTATTGAGGAGGCAAGTCAGGATTGTAAGGCTAAGTAAGTTCGCGAACATGCGAGAATGGTGACCGTACCATTGAGGGAAATTGTATGCTAGGGGCCGCGGTCGTGGATAAACAGATTAAATCAAGAGAGCGTGTCGTCGACCATGGTGAGGTATTCACCAACGAACGCGAGGTTAATGCAATGCTCGACATGGTAGAGGGTGAGTGCGAGCGCATCGATTCCCGGTTCTTGGAGCCGGCCTGTGGCGATGGTAACTTTCTTGCTGAAGTTCTGCGCCGCAAGCTTGAGGTCGTGAAAAGGCGCTACGGCAGTTCATCTATTGACTACGAACGACATGCGTTTGTGGCGGTTTCCTCTCTCTACGGCGTGGATCTCCTGTCTGACAACGCTGCAGCCTGTCGCAAGCGTCTTTTTGAGCAGTTCATCGGAGAATATGCCAAGGTGGCGAAAGGTCGCGTCAACGCCGCATTCTTAGATACAATCCGCACTGTGATTGATATGAACATCCTTTGCGGTAATGCTCTCTCGATGCGTCTTGTGGACGAGAGTCAGGAAGATACCGACGAGCCAATCATCTTCTCTGAGTGGTCTTTGGCGATGGGGGATAGGGTCAAGCGCCGCGATTTTCGCCTTGACGAACTTCTTGAGGGGCAGCGGCAGCAAATGAGCCTTTTTGGTTCTTCTGGCTCTCCTGCGTCGGAATGGGAATACGACGAAAGCGTTAAGGCATACATTCCTCTGCCGATTCGGGAATACCCTTTGACGAGCATTTATCAGATAGGAGCTGCAGCATGAGTGGATTATACGACACAACGTACAATCCTGACGTCTTGTCATGCCTCGCGAATCTATCGAGCGATGAGGTTTTTACCCCGCCCGAGATGGCCAACCAAATGCTAGATATGCTTCCGAAGAAAATCTGGTCGGATCCGGAAGCCACCTTCCTTGATCCATCCTGCAAATCCGGCGTCTTTCTTCGTGAAATAACCAAGCGCCTCATCGAGGGGCTGCAGGATGATTATCCCGTTCTCGATGAGCGCCTTGAGCATATTCTCAAGAAGCAAGTCTACGGTGTCGCACTTACAGAGCTGACGGGCTTGTTGTCTCGTCGCAGTGCATATTGTTCCAAATATGCTAACAGTCGCTATTCAGTGGTGGAATTTGATAGCTCTGACGGGAATATCAGGTACGGACGTTGCGAACACAAATGGCTTAATGGCAGGTGTCGGTATTGTGGTGCCTCGGAGAAAGAGTACAAACGCGATGCCGAACTTGAAACCCATGCGTATGAATTCATCCATCAAGATAATCCAGGGGAACTGTTTCCTATGAAATTCGACGTAGTAATTGGCAATCCTCCTTATCAGTTAAGCGATGGCGGCAATGGCGCCAGTGCGATGCCGATTTACCATAAGTTTGTCCAGCAGGGCATGAAACTAAGCCCCCGCTATTTAACGATGATCATTCCCGCGAGGTGGTATGCCGGCGGCAGAGGATTAGATTCGTTTAGAGCTGAGATGTTGCATGACGACCGCATCAGGGAGCTCCATGATTATGTGAATGCGTCAGATTGCTTTCCCGGTGTCGAGATTAAAGGCGGTGTCTGTTATTTCCTTTGGGATCGAGACCATAGGGGGCTTTGTCGTGTCTACTCGCATGACGGTAACGACGTCTCGATGGATGAGAGGCCATTACTGGAGGACGGGATGGAAACCTTCATTAGGAGTTCAAAACAGATATCCATTTTAAAGAAGATACGCAGCATGCAGGAAAAGCCGCTTTCGGAAGAATTAAACGCGGGCCGTTACTTTGGGTTCCACACTCGCGCCCTATGGAACGGTACCGACGGTTCTCTCCAGACCGCTGACGGATCTTCGTCATATCCAGTTAAAAAGAACAAGACGGGCGCGTTCGCGACTAAGGTGTATATCGCGCATGGCGAGTGCTGGATTGAACAGAAGAATGTCACGCGAAACGCCGGCGATGTCCAAAAGTACAAGGTTCTTATTCCGCGAGCCGGCAATCCCGGTGGCACAATTCTCGGAAAGCCGAAACTTGCTGAACCGGGGTCATGCAGTTCGAACACATATAACGTTTTTGTTCTTGGTGCATCTGCTTCTGAGGCAAATAACTTAATTCAGTATCTGAAGACGCGTTTCGTTCGATATCTTGTTGCAACCAGGACGGCCACGCAGGATATGGCTCCGAAGGCGTTTGAATTCGTTCCGGTCCAAGACTGGAGCCATGCTTGGACTGATGAAGAACTATTTGAAAAGTATGGGCTAGACGAGTCTGAGATAGACGATGTGTGCAGCTCGATTCCCGGAATGGAATAGCTATGCCTACGCAAGATTTCTTCCCTCAGCGCCCTGACGCCCATCCGGCCATCTATGCCTATTCCGATACTGATCCCAACCACAAAGGAATCCTGAAGGTCGGCTATACGGCCAAGGACGTTGAGCAACGCGTACGTGAGCAGTTTCCCGTACTGCAACCTGAGAAAAAGCCATACAAAATCGAGTTTGCCGAGTCCGCGATGCGCGACGACGGCACTTTTTTCCTAGATCATCCCGTCCATGACTGGCTCGAGGCCCACGGCTGCGAAAACATCAATGGCGAGTGGTATCGCTGCACGCCCGACCAAGTGCGTGCCGGCTGGATCGCCGTGCGCGACCGCACCGAGAACGACGAGGCGCGCGACCAGGACTTCAGCATGCGACCTGAGCAGGCCGAGGCCGTGCGTCGCACGCGTGAGTACTTCGAGTCTGTGACCGCCGAGGGTTCGCAACGCACGCCCAAGTTCCTCTGGAACGCCAAGATGCGTTTTGGCAAAACCTTCGCCACATATGAGTTGGCGAAGTCGATGGGCATGAGGCGCGTCCTCGTGCTCACGTTCAAGCCCGCTGTGCAGAGTGCCTGGCAGGAGGACCTAAACCGCCATGTCGACTTCGAGGGCTGGCAGTTCGTCAGTCGCGGCGGCAAGCAATATGAGGACTGCGATCCCCAGCGCCCGATCGTCTGCTTTGGCTCGTTCCAAGACTATCTCGGTCGAGATTCCAACGGAAATATCAAGGCCCGGCACGAGTGGGTGCGCCTAGAAGACTGGGACCTCGTGGTGTTCGACGAGTACCATTTCGGAGCATGGCGGGAAACGGCCAAGAAGCTCTTTGACTCGATCGACGAGGACGAGGAGAAGGCCGTCCATGAGGAGGTCAAGGTCACTGGCAACGAGCAGGACGAGACGTGGCTGCCGATCGTCACCAAGTACTTCCTGTTCCTATCCGGAACCCCGTTCCGCGCACTCAACAGCGGCGAGTTTATCGAGGAGCAGATCTTCAACTGGACTTACTCTGACGAGCAGGAGGCCAAGGCTAACTGGAACCCCGCCGACGGTGATAACCCGTACGCATCGCTCCCGCGCATGGTCATGCTCACCTACCAGATGCCGGAGGAGATCAAGCGCATCGCGCTGAACACCGAGACGAACCAGTTCGACCTCAACGTGTTCTTCTCCGCAGAGGGGGAGGGCGAGGACGCCCAGTTCAAGTTCAAGGACCACGTCCAGATGTGGCTCGACCTCATGCGCGGCCAGCACATGCCGGCCACAAAGGACGAGCTGAAGCTGGGCGAGAAGCCGGCCATGCCGTTCTCCGATATCCGCCTGCTCAACGTCCTGGGGCACACCCTGTGGTTCCTGCCGAACGTCGCGAGCTGCTACGCCATGGCCAACCTCCTCAAGGAACGCCAGAACACCTTCTATCATGACTTCAAGGTCAACGTCTGCGCCGGTGCCGCCGCCGGCATCGGCCTGGACGCCCTGCCGCCCGTGCAGCGCTCGATGCGCGAACCGCTGGAGTCCCGCACGATCACGCTCTCATGCGGCAAGCTGACGACCGGCGTCACGGTGAAACCGTGGACGGGCGTGTTCATGCTCTCCAACGTCAAGAGCGCCGAGACCTATTTCCAGACCGCGTTCCGCGTGCAGTCGCCGTGGACGGTCAAGGACGACGACGGGCGCACCCAGATCATCAAGAACGAGTGCTACGTATTCGATTTCGCGCTCGACCGCGCCCTCACGATGGTCTCCGATTACTCGACGCAGCTCGCCACCGACCCCAAGAAGGGTCCGGAGCAGAAGGTCGACGAGTTCGTCAAGTTCCTGCCGGTGCTCGCCTATGACGGCAGCAGGATGAAGGAGATCAGCGCCGCCGAGGTATTGGACATCGCCATGGCCGGAACGTCGGCGACGCTCCTCGCGAAGCGCTGGGAGTCCGCGCTGCTGGTCAACGTCGACAACGACACCCTGCGCCGCCTGCTCGCAAACGACGAGGCTATTAACGCCCTCATGAACATCGAGGGCTTCCGCAGCCTCAACGATGACATCAAGACGATCATCAACAAGTCCGAGGCCGTCAAGAAGGTCAAGAAGGAGAAGGGGGAGAGTCTTACCCCGAAAGAGAAGAAGGAGCTCACCGAGGAGGAGAAGGAGTTCAAGAGCAAGCGCAAGGAAATCCAGACCAAGCTGATCAAGTTCGCGACCCGAATCCCCGTCTTCATGTACCTCACGGACTACCGCGAGGAGACGCTGCACGACGTAATCACCCAGCTCGAACCTGGGCTGTTCAAGAAGGTCACCGGCCTGTCCGTCGATGACTTCAACCTCCTCGTCGGTCTGGGCGTCTTCAATGCACCCCTGATGAATGACGCGGTCTACAAGTTCCGACGCTACGAGGACGCGAGCCTTGTCTACACCGGTGTCAACAAGCACGCCGGCGAGCGCGTCGGCCTGTACGACACGACGCTTTCCGAGTACGACTACCTCGCCGCGAAACAGCAGGAGTCGATGATCGCGCCGGACGGCTCTGCCATCGACCTCACCAGCGCCGAACCCGTCACGCGCCCCGTCGAGCAAATTGGGAAATTTCCTGTCGTCCAAAAGGTTGCTCAACAAAAAGTTGTACAGCAAACGGAGAAACCGAAAGCATCGGCGGAGCCTGTGTCGACCACTGTGTCGACCAAAACGGATTGGGTCGCGGACGTCCTCACCAACCGCGGTATCGAATTCGTCGACAAGCGCGAGAAGTCCGGTGCCTTATGGGCACTCGGCGGCGTCGAGCTCGCTCCGGCGATGGGGACGTTGCGCGACCGCGGCGCCGACTTCACGTTCAAGCCGAGCGGCGGCAAGGCAACCAAGTTCAAGGAGGCCTGGTATCTCACCGGGTATCCCGATGAACTGAACGATGACGTTGCCGAAGAAACTCCGGCGATCGACTACAGCAAGGTCGTTCCGGGCTATCGCGTTATTCACAAGGGCCTCGGCGGGGGAACGGTCAAGCGGATCAATGGCGGCTTGATCTCAGTTGCGTTCGATGACTCCCCGAATCGTCAACGTGCATTTACGTTTCCTGGTGCATTTGAGCAGGGGCTTTTATCTCATGCGGCGATGGCCGAATCAGACGGCCCGATTTGTCTTTAGATAGATATATCACTGTTAACTCGCTGAAGGAGCTTTTGGGATGGATGAAAGAACAACTCGTGGGCTAGCGTTTAAGCGGCGTGATAGCGAAGGTAATGTTACTGCCTTTCGCAATACAATAACTTCTAAATTAGGAATGACTGACTTGCAGGGGCTGTTGATTGGCAAGAGCGGGGAGTTTACTGAAGCGGTTGAGGCCTTTGAAGTCGAGGGGTTCGCACGCGATGCTTTGCTAAAAATACTCCTGCCAGCATCAGATTTAACGCGTAAAGTCAGGCTTGCAAATGCGATCGGTGTTCCATTTTCGGTTTGGATTCATGGAACGGACGACAAAGGGATTATTCGAGCCATTCAACTGGATGTGGACGAAGAGCGTTTGGGCGGTGTAAAGGTGGTTACAGAACGCCTGTGCACAGAAGATAGATTTATAGAATGGTGGGCTGAAAAAAAGAAAACGCCTCAGACAAAAAGATTTAGAAAACAGTATATTCAGAACAGTTATTTTGACAAACTGCTTGAGAGCCATGGCATGGTGTGGGGCGGCAATATCGATGGAGCTATATTCGCGCCGGACGGCAGTGTTGAGGCGATTGTCGAAATAAGATGTACGGAGAAAAATCCAATCGAGACTTATGATCCATCTCGTTATTACAAGGAGGATACGTTTACATGGCAACCCGTTCTTAAGTTGTCGAGAGATTTGGACATTCCGTGTGTATTGCTGACATTTAAAAAGGAATATAAGGATGGGGAGACGGGGGTTCTCGGGATTGCAGGCGTTCTCGGCAATGACGATAACGGACTTAAATACCTAGACGCTAAGCCTCCTTGCAATAACTTAGTTCATTCAGCTGACGAGGTTCGAAGGTTTGTGCTGGATATGAAGATGGCCCACGCGCAACTAAAGTAACCTTGATTGGGCACGGGCCAAGGTGAACTCCGGAATGGACGAGCTTCTACGATTCTCGGACTAGTAAGTTTGGTTGCCTCGCGGTGCCCTGCGGTTCGCTCCGGCGTCACATTCCCTTATCCTCTGTGCTAAAAGATCGTCTACCGGCTACTGTCTGGGTTCATGTTTAAATTAAATCGGGGATTCGTTGTAGTCGTCTGCCTCTCCTTTGTTAATGGCGTTGCGTCTGAGGAGCGATCATTTCTGTCGGATAGGCAATCCCAGTAACCGGATAAACCGGGGATGGGGAGATGCTCAATTGTTCTCGCGCTCTTCTTTCTGGTCTTGTCAGCCTCTAGCTCTAATGAGATGACGGAGGCAACCAGATCGAATTTAGAGATTGACCACCCGTTATCCGATTTGCGACAGTGACCCGCATTCTTTTTTGCGAGTTTGTCCAAGAGCTCTGGAAGGGTGCCTAGTTGTGCTGACTGGGTCGTGATGTCGACGATTACATTGCCATCCTCTAGCGAACCGTTCCAAATAACGGGATGAGGATAACCGCACGCTTCAGGCGTTTGAGTGCTAGGTTGGTTTTTGGGCCGATTGATTGCCTTGAGCCACTCTTCGTAAAGTGCTTTCGGCACGAGAGGGGACCGTTGATAATAAGGTCCAAGGGTGTGGTCAACGGCATTGGCTAGTTCTTGAAAATATAGCTGTCGCTTTTTGTTAGTAGCCATCGGGTTGTGCCCGTCTTTCCCGCTGACAGTATCTGCTTTGCGTCTTAAATTGACGGCAGTTGCATGGGGCGGCTTTTTACCAAGCTTGAGTTTTGTATTACTTGCGGGATTGCAGTACATGCCCGTTTCGTTGTCGTATCTAGAACAATACTTGCTATTGTTGCCAGCTGGGAAAAAGGGTTTGTTGCATGTGCTGCATTTTGTCGGAAGTGCCCCGGATCGCAGGGCTTCGCATAGTAGATGCGCATAGAAAACCGAGAATGATTCCGGAAGAAAAGAATGAATCAATGAGTGGGAGCGGTCTATCAAGTGCTGGAAATGGAGGGCTTCTTGCATTGCGTCGCTGTCGTTGATGTTGACAACAAGGTACTTTCCGTCATTTACGATAAACCGCATGATGCCGATTGTGTTTTCGGCGTTCCTCGATAACTCCACCTTGTTGTAGAGCCTGTTCTGAATCAGGTTGAGTGCCAGAGAGTTGAGGCTATTGAGGTCCTGGACCATTGGGCCGGCGATTGCATGTTTCGTGCATTTTGAGGACGTTAGTTCCCCAAAACGGCGAATTTGATTAGCGACATCCAGGATGGATTCTCCGGTAGAAAGCAGCTTCGCGAATAATGAAACGTAGCTGCTGAGGTCATCCCGATAAGAAGGTTCGTTTATCTTCTTGGATAAGCTAAGACAATCAATGATGATGTCGCCAAGAACGGCTACTGCCAACTCATGGATATCGATGGCTAGTTGGTTATCAACTAATTGAACGTGGAAGTGCGTCTTATAAAACTCCCTTTTAGTTTCTGGCGTTTTAAGCGCCAGCGGGTGGTGGACAATTGAGTGCTCGCCTCCGCGAGCGAGCTCGGGCCTTCTATTTAGGTCAAAGACCATTTCAATGTAACTGGCCAGATTAGGTGCAACGGAATCGTCGGCATCGTTACTGCTTAGTAACTCAAGAGCCGGAATAGTAACTCTCGCGATGTTCCCACACTCTATTGCCCAAAGAGAGAAAACCTTCGAGGGCAAATAGGCATCGGGTATTTCATCAAGATAAACTGAATCGATGCACAATGAGCAAGCATTGAAGAAGAGCTGGTAGATACCGTCCGAATAGCCGCCGCTTATTGCGGAATCAAGCGCTTGTTTGACTGCCTCCGCGAGCTCATGCGTTATATCTGCCTTTTCGATACGGCATTTGTCGAGGTCATCGCCTGCGTCAATTATTCTCGAACAAAGCGGAGGAAAACACGTGGCACCTTTTTTATTATCTGGGCCTTCGAGATATTGAGCTTCTAGAATGTGCTGTATTCGCCGTAGCGAATTAAAGATACGGTGTGGAACGGGCACTGAATGGGCGTTACGATATTCGGCATACCAAGAGGACATTTCGTTAAAGAACTTCTCAAGATCAATTCTTAGGAATTCGTTTAACAGCTCTTTTGCAGACCAATGCTGTTCGAATTCCGCTCCTTCACATTCTTGATCCTTATCGGGTTTTGCGTTTGTCAGTTGTTTGCAACAGAGATGCAAAGAGGTATCTCTGTCAAACCGAATGAAGCTAGCCCTAACACGCCAGGTCAGAGCTATTAAATTGGCACCTTGCATATTTCTTAAACCAGCACAACTTTCAAAATCAAATATACTTTGTGCCATTGTGCCACTTTGCCGTGTTCAATAGGAGTCGAGCAAGAAAGAAGTCCAAAGGAGGACGGAAAATGTTCGACGGCACCCTGTTTGAACTGGTTAATTCCACCAAGCGCGATGAGCTTGAAGATATCGTTTGCGAAGTTATGACCATCTGTGATGAGCTGAAGGTGGGCCTTTCTGAGGAGCGCGGGCTCGGCTTCTTTGAAGACTGTGCCCGTCAAAGCGCCTATGAGCTCATGCTCGACAATTGTCGTGACGAGCTTGCTCGTCTGGGCTTTGAGCTCGAGTGGGGCGTTGAGGACTATCCGGTGGTCTCGCCGGTCCGTTCGGTTTCGCTTGCGCGGATCTCAGCGCATGACGCCGTTGGCGTCGAGTATTCGAGTCGTAATGACCTCGATATAGCTTGTTAGTCTTTCTTTCTTCGTAGGCGGTCAAGCCGACCTGCTGTTTTATCGGGACTTCTAAGCAGTCCCGTTCTTTACGCCAATCACCCCAAAACTCAATCACCAACCAATCGGGTCTCTCTGAAAGGAAGATCATGAATACTTCTATTCAAAATGTGTCCGTCTCTCACAAGTCGAGCATCACCAAGATTGCCGAAGGCGCGTTGCTAATTGCTGTCGCGGCGTTAGCTGTGAACGGCATCATTTCCTTTACTGCACCGTCGTACATCTGGAAAGGTGAGATTCCTATGTTCACGCCTGACCTGTTCGATCATCCCTACGAGGCTCCAACGGCGGAGGATATTGTGTCGGGAATGGAGACGCTTGACCGGGTGTCGATGGCCGCGGCCGTGCTCGTTGCTCTGTATCCTGTATACCATGCCATTTGGTGCCTCTGCGCAGGTGCTGGGTGCAATTGCAAGGCACCTGTGTTTTGCGGACGGATGTCGCGCCGCTTTGGCTCGTTGAGCGCCTGTTCGCTTTTGGCCGTGCTTGCCGTATGTCGTGGGTTTGAGTGCTATATCGACGGCGGGGTCACGGGGGACAAACTCCTCATGATCGTGGGCCTTTTCCTCATGGTGACATCGATTGCGCTTGTTTCTGGATGCGTCCTGGCGTGCATTGTCAAATGGTATGAGCTCAAAGGTCCTGGGCGCTATCGTGGCGACAAAGCCCTTATCGCATGGTTCGGCCGCGCGGATGCCTTGCTGGACCGCGCAAGCTCAAACATGGTGTTGCTGTATGGTGCCGAGATGCTTGCCTGCGCGGCATCGTTGATTTTTGGATATGGCATCGCTAGCGCTATTGCATCCATCATTACGATTACATTAACCGCCTGGGGCATTGTGCTCGCCATCATCTTTATCCCTCTTTGCATCGGCTGTGTCTTGGCTAGCTCGAAGGACTAAAAGAGTGAATCTGTTCGCGGACACGTAGAAAGCCGCGGCATCAAGCTCAGTCTTGCTTTTCCGGGTCATATCCCTTTGTATACACGGTAAAGCTGAGGTCATCGATCGTTCCGGTGCTGTAGATGCATGCGTCGGGCGTGCTCCATGTGTCTTGGACGGTCGGGTCAGTCCAGACATATTCGGGCCCATCGATTCCAAGCAATGGAATGGGCCTCGCCACGTGGTCGGCGTTATTTATCTGTACAATGATCTCCAACAACATGTGCAGTTTTACATGCCATGAGCTGTATGGATGCTCATCTGGCCCCTTGTAATCCAGTGTGCACTTTGATTGTGGGCTTTCGGCGAGCTGGCTCAAACATTCAAAAAGCGTCGGGTACTCGGCTCCAGGAAACTCGACTTGTACATACCGATTGCCATCGCGGACAAATCCGTACCACAGCACGGGGTATGGATACTCGAGCCTATCCGGCCGCTTGATTTTCGCTCTACAATTGGGCTGGTTGACGATAGACAGCCACGTCCTATAGAGCTCATCGGAAATGAGGTCGTTCGCTTGGTATGCTGGGCCAAGACCATCGAGGACAAAGCTGCCGAGGCGCTCAAAATAGTGGGCACAATCCGTTAGGCCCTTTTCATATGCCGTTTCGGTCTTTCTCTGTATATTAAGCGCGACATCGCGGGGCGATTTACGACCAAGATGCTTCTTGGCGTTAAAGCGCGGGTTGCAATAGAGCTTGGTCGCCGCGTTATATCGATCGCAGTACTTGCTGTTAGGACCGGTCGGAAAAAAGAGCGAACCGCAGGTTTGGCATGCTATCGGCATAATGCCGCACAGCAGCAGCTCGTGAAGGATGCGGGCATAAAGGCTTGCAAAGGACCATTCCTCTTCGGTGAAGTAGAGCTCTCCTGCCTTTGAAATAACGGCTTGAAGCCCAACGAGCCTATTGAGGTTTTCCTGGTCGTTAAGCTCTGCATGCGTATGGAAGTCTCCATTTGCGAAGATCTGGTTCTCGCGCATAGCTTCGAGATAGTTTTTACGAAACGCCTGCATAAAGGGGGCGCTGTTCATGCGCTTTATTCCATTCAAATGCTCTTCGAGCTTTTGGGCCGTTTCGTTTCCGGGCAAGTGTTTTTTGGCTGCGTATACAAAAGCTTCGCCAAAGCGGATGATTGCCGGCAGCTGCTCATCGAATAATCGAAATTGTCGCGGGTCGCTTGTTTTGATGGCGGCTGGGAAAAACTCTTCGTTTTGCGCGAGCAGGCTAGGTGCCTCGGTGTTTTTAAGCAGCGGGGTAAGCTCCAGACATTCCTGATAAAAAACAATGAGAAGCGCTCGAAAGAGATCGATATTGGTGCAGACGCAAGCTGTTTCTATCTGAGATTTCGCCTTGGGAAAGTTGCGTATAGGATTGTCGCGGTCATACGGCACCGGTGCTGTTAGATTGGTCTCGCCGTTGGTAGCGTTAATGCTCATGTCGTTCGACTCGAGCTGGAGATAGGAGCTGAAGAGGGACGCCATTTCTTGCTTGTTGAGTTGGTCCGATGTTGTAATCACCGCGCGGTACAGGCGGTTGATCTCGTCGCACTCAATAGCGTTGTTGTTCATCCAGCAGCTGTAATAGCGATAGTCGGGAATCGCCGTGATGTTCATGACACACTGTCTACAGACATTTTTAAGGAGATATCTGGCCATGCCGGAAATCTCTCCGTGTGCATGGCTTGTAATGGCTTTGTCGAATATCGGAGCAAAGAAATCGAGGTCGCGTTCCTTTTGTTTTTGAAGGTTGATAGCGATTTCAGCTTCGTTCAATTCTGCTTGGGTGGGCTCTTGGTCGGGATCGTCTGGATCGAGCCGATCGTCATAGTCTTGCTCGGCTGCACAGTCTATCGAAGCGTGTTGCGCATGGTGGAGAGCAGCAGAGGACTGGCGCATGGCGTTCTGCAAATCAATATAAAAGCGCTGGTTTGCTCGCCTACGAAAGTGCCCCCCGATTTCGTTGAAAAGCGAGCTTAAGTCGACGCGCAATAGGTCGTTGGCTATGGAGACGAGACTCCATGCGCTTGCATTGCCGGATGTGTTTCCGTCGCCGGCACAATCAATCTCCGGCGTCCTGTTAAGAAGTAGCATACGGGGATTGACAGGGGAGCGAAGAAAACCAGCCTCAAAACCCCAGCTAAATGCTTCTTTTTCGGACTTATGCATTGATGCTCCAAACAGCCAAAATTTAAAACGCGATAAAAGTCATATTACGCGGCTGTTTGCGGTTGTTCAATGGAGTCAAGCGAAAAGGGTTAAAACCAGGGAGGCCGTTATGTCCGATCGCATCGAGCTCAACGAAGGAAACATTGATGTATGCGAGCGCGAGGTTATCGCTCTTCGCGAGATTATCGCCGCCGCCATGGGTCGCTTGCATCAGATGCGCAGGCAGTGCGAGCGAGGCTACGCGTCTTCGGAGGATTTCGAGAATGCGTTGGATGTTTACGGAGTGATCCGTGGGCGAGTCGATGAGCTTGACCAGCTTGGTTTCGAGTTCAGATGGTCGTCAGTTCCCGATGCAGGGATCGATGAGTGCGTCGGGCTCGAATGGATTGAGGACGACAGCTCTCCACGAGATCGCGGTTTCGATATCGCTTGTTAGTGTGTCCGCACGACTTGGTATCAATGTGGGCGAACAATCTCTAATCGGAGCCGACTAGAGGCTGCATCCTAGTTGCCGGCGATTCCGGTTTGATTTCTGTTGAAAGGAAAAACATGAACACTTCTATTCAAATTTCGTCCAGCGCCGTTGAGCCTGCGTCCCGCACCGCCAAAGACGAGGTCGTCAAACTCGTGCAGGGCGCGCTGCTCGTTGCCGTTGCTGCGGTTGCCGCTGCCGGCACCGCCTCCGTCGCCGCCCCGTTTTGCGTCTGGAAGGGCGAGGTCGCGCTGTTTCTGAACGAGTCGTTCCATGCTGCCTTCTCCATCTCCGCGATTGCGGAGTACGCGTCGGCTGTGCCCGGGTCCGATTGGGCGTCGCTGCTCGTGGCCGCGCTCATCGCGGCCTACCCTGCCTACCATGCCGCCTGGCGTGTTCGCGAGGGCCTTGGGCTCAGCTGCGAGGCTCCGGTGTTCAGCGGGCGCGTGTCGCGCTCTCTCGCCGCGGTGAGCGCCTGCCTGCTGCTGGCGATGCTGTTCATGGGCTATGGAACGGCCTGGCTCGTCAACGGCAGCGCGGTGGGCGACCAGAGCCTTGTCGAGACGGGGCACAATGCATGGACCGTTTCCATCATGATGATGCTGGGCTGCGCCCTGATGTGCCTGTTCAAGTGGTTCCTTGCCAAGGGCCCCGGACGCAATTTCGGCAGCGGCTTTGCCGTCGAGCTGGTCCGCCTCGCCGACGTTCTGCTGAAGCGCGCGAGCTCGAACCTGGTGTTGTGCTACGTGGCCGAGCTGCTTGCCTGCCTGCTGGCGCTGGCCTTCATTACCGTGGCCTATGTCGTCGTGAGCGTGGCCATCGTGCTTGCGTTCGCAGCCGTGGCCTTAGTGGTGTGCATCGCCGGGCTTCCCGTTATCCTTGCCGCCTCGTGGCGCAGGTAGCGGGGCGACCATGCAAGTTCTTGTCACCGCGTGAGAAAAACTTGCAAGAATCGCAAGTTCTTTTCATGCGATGAGAAAAACTTGCAGGTTGGTGCGAGGACGACGGTCCTCCGCGTGAGCGCGGTTTCGATATTGCTTGTTAATGTGTCCGAACGATTGATTGGAGACAAAATGTATCCGGGCTATGAGTGCAACAACTATCCCATAAGCATTACGGATGAGGATGGTCCGTTCCTTATCATGGAGGCGGAGCTGTCTGGTGACGTCGAGCTCAATGATGAGTTTAAGAAAGACGCCAGCTATAGATATTCGTGTGCGACTGTTTCTGCGGCGATTAATCTTTGCAGGTCGATGACGGACGGCGATGCCGATCCCTGGTATGAAAGCTGGGAGAAGGCAGCTGAGCGTTATCCGCTCGAGAAATGCGAGGAAGCGACAACGCTGTATTGGATTGAGCCGACCGATCCGCACAAGGCGCCGTGCGCCTTCCATCCCCATCCCGATCTTGAGCAGTATGTGGCTGAGACAATTGAGGCTGTTGACACCTATCTGTTGGAGTGCGAGTACTGTCCCTTTACGGTCAGCCACTTAGATCTAAAGGACGTTGACGTCCTGCTCAGCGCTGCTTGGGGATTGGCTCGAGTTCTCAAAGATATTTGGGGAACTTGGGTACCGTCAAGATTCTTTCGCAAATTGATCGAGGCGGCCTCGGCC
>NZ_QROQ01000018.1:0-5796 GCF_003475115.1 Collinsella sp. AF37-9
CGGTGGTATCCTTCCGGTAGTCGTTCGACCGGATGGCCTCCCCCTCGGCACTCACATTACCAGCCGCGGCGCCTGCCCGGCACTTTCCTATCAGCCGTCGGGGGCGGCGCGTCCCGCGCCGGCAGCACCCAACGGGCCCTCTCGGGGGCAGGGACGTTCGGCCGTGCGCGGGCGCCCGGTCGGCGGCCCGTTCTGGGCGCGCCTCAATCGTAGCCCGAGACGGGCCCGGGCTGACAATTTCGACTGTAATGGACGTTCTTAAATGACTAGCTGTCGGGAGGAGGTTGGCATGCTCAATGCGATGATTTGGGCGCTTGCCTGTTTTGGCGTCGTCGCTGCCGATATCGCCCTGAGTGTGGTTTTGTTCTCCGCTCTGGGCGTCGCATCGGTGTTCATGGGCTTTTCGATTGACGACCTCGATATTCAATTGCTTCAGGCTGCCGCGCAGATGGCATCGTTTTTAATGGCGCTGCTGTGGTGGCGTTATCTGTGGCCGCGTTCGTTTATGGCACGCCGGCAAAGCGCGCATCCGCTCGGCGGGGGAGCGCGCGGGGCGTGGAAGCGCATCGTCTGCGTTATCGTGATTGGCCTTGCCCTGCAGGTGGTCGTTGGCTACGTGACCGACGCCGTGCTGTCGCTGTTGCCCGAGGTCGCGACCGATTACAGTGAACTTGTCGAGGAGACGGGCATGGGCGACACGAGCTACCTGGCCGTCCTGACCACGGTGCTCGGCGCTCCGTTTTGCGAGGAGTTGCTGGTGCGCGGCATCATTTTTGAGTTTTCGCTCCGAGCGTTTAATCCGCAGTGCCGCCCACTTTGGAAGCGCCGGCGTCGTGCGGGTGCGCAGGACGGCGCCATGGTGCCCTGGGCGGCCCCGAGCACGTGGGGTATCGCCGCGGCGGTCGTGCTGCAGGCGGCGATCTTCGGTTTTATGCACATGAACTGGGTGCAGGGCTGCTATGCGGGCGCTGCCGGCCTCATTTTTGGCTGGGTGCTCGTGACGACCGGGAAGCTCCGCTACACGATCCTGCTGCACTTTGCCTTTAATGCCGGGTCGTATCTCATGACGTTGCTCTGGTTTGTGAACACACCGCTCGACGTGATAATCACGGTCACCATAGCCGGCATAATCCTCGTGGAGACGATGCGCTCACTGCGCCACGCATGCGAGACGGGCATAGCGACAGCACCGCTGCCCTAGTTGCGGCGTCCGCCTCCGTTGGCACCCTGACGCCCCTGAGCTGCACGGTTGCGCCCGGCAGTGTTTTGCGCGCGCGACATGCCGCCGTGCCCCTTGCTGCCCTTGGGCCCCTTGCTGCCAGCACCACCGTGGGCCTTGCCGCCCTTCTTACCGGTGCCATGCCCACCGCCAGCAGACGTCTCACCCGGGCGCGGCGGCACGGGGCGGATTAGACAGTGTTTGGTGTAGCCGATCAGGTCACGACGCCCGGCTTTTTCCAGCGCCTCGCGCACCAGCTTGTAGTTCTCGGGCTTGCGATACTGGATGAGCGCGCGTTGCATGGCCTTCTCGTGCGGGTCGCGTGCCACGTAGATCGGCTGCATGGTGCGTGGGTCCACGCCGGTGTAGTACATGCAGGTCGACATGGTGGACGGGGTGGGGTAGAAGTCCTGCACCTGCTCGGGCATGTAGCCCATGTCGCGCACGGCCTCGGCAAGGTCCACAGCTTCCTTCATGGTCGAGCCGGGGTGGCTCGAGATCAGATACGGCACCACGTACTGCTTGAGTCCGTATTCGCGGTTCAGGCGTTCAAATTTACGGCAGAACGCGTCGTAGACGGCGCGGCTCGGTTTGCCCATCACGGAGAGCACCGCGTCGCTCACATGCTCGGGCGCTACGCGCAGCTGGCCCGAGACATGGTGCTCCAGCAGCTCGCGCAAAAACTCGTCCGAGGCGTCGGCCATGGTGTAGTCAAAGCGGATGCCGCTGCGGACGAAGACCTTCTTGACGCCCGGCAGCTGGCGCAGATCGCGCAGCAACTGTGTGTAGCCGCTCTCGTCGACCACCATGTTCTTGCACACACTCGGCCACAGGCAGCGCTTGTTCTTGCACACGCCATGCTTGAGCTGTTTGTCGCAGGCAGGGCGGCTAAAGTTAGCCGTCGGTCCGCCCACGTCGTTGATGTAGCCCTTAAACTCGGGATCGCACGTGAGCAGCTCGGCCTCGCGCATGATCGAATCGTGGCTGCGCATCTGCAGCACGCGGCCCTGGTGGAAGGTGAGCGCGCAAAACGAGCACTCGCCAAAGCACCCGCGGTTGGAGCTGATCGAAAACTTGATCTCGGCAAAGGCCGGTACGCCGCCCGCCGCGTCGTAGTCGGGATGCCAATCGCGGGCGTAAGGGAGCTCGGCGACCTCGTCCATCTCGTCGGTGGTGAGTGTTGCCGATGGCGGGTTCTGCACCACATAGACGCTGTTGGGATAGGGTTCTACCAGGCGATGACCGGTGATGGGGTCCATATTCTGCTGCTGCACGTTAAAGCTGCGCGCGTAGTTGAGCTTGTCGGCGGCAAGGTCGTCCCAGCTGGGCAGCAGGTCGTAGTCGTAGACCTCGTCGAGCGAACCCGTGCGGTAGACGGTGCCGTTGATATAGGTGATCTGGTCGACGGGCAGTCCCGCGTCGAGCGCGTCGGCGATCTCGACAATCGCGTGCTCGCCCATGCCGTAGATGAGGATGTCGGCGCCCGAGTCGAGCAGTACCGAGCGCTTGAGCTTGTCCTGCCAGTAGTCGTAGTGGGCCAGGCGGCGCAGGCTTGCCTCGATGCCGCCGATGATGATGGGAGCGTCCTTGAACGTCTGGCGGATGAGGTTGCCATAGACCGTGACGGCTCGGTTGGGACGGCGCCCCTCCTCGCCGCCGGGGGTGTAGGCGTCGGAGTGGCGGCGGTGCTTGGTCACCGAATAGTGGTTGACCATGGAGTCCATGTTGCCGGCACTGACGAGAAAGCCCAGGCGAGGCTCGCCGAGCACCGTGATGCTGGCGGGGTCGGTCCAGTCGGGCTGGCAGATGATACCCACCTTGTAGCCGTGCGCGTCAAGGACGCGGCTGATGATAGCCATGCCAAAGCTCGGATGGTCCACGTAGGCGTCACCGCAGATGTAGACAAAGTCGCACTGGTCCCAGCCGCGCGCATCCATGTCGGCGCGACTGACGGGGAGGAACTTATCGCGGCCCGGACGCCAGGGGCGGGCGGGCGTCGCTTGGGAATGCTTGGTGCGGGCGACCGTGGCCTGCGCCTTACCGCCGCGCTTTTGCTGCTGGCCCTGTTTGCCCTGCTGACTGCGCTGGTTGTTCTGAGCGTGCTGAGGCTTTTTTGCCACGATCCCTCCCGGTGTTTGTATGCTGCACGTAATTGTAACCAGTCTTTTTGGGACGGGGCTAAAAAGACTGGTGGAGTACATGGGCTGGCGGATCGGCGTATCGATGCGGGTGCCGTTTGTTTCCAGACTGTGTATCTGCGCGTTGGGGAGCCCGTCTCGCGCGCATGCCATGTTGTCAATGGGTTACAGTATGAACGGCGGCTATGTTTCCGCCAACGCACGAGAGAGTCGTCAACAAGGAGGATGCACGACGATGCAGCGTGCCAAACAGATATCGGAGTCTATTGAGCTGGGCATCATCTTGGCGCTCGCCGGTGGCTTTATGGACGTTTATTCGTACATTGGGCGCGATCATGTTTTCGCTAACGCGCAGACGGGCAACATACTGCTGGTGGGCGTGAGCATCTCGGAGGGCAATTGGGCACTTGCGGGGCGTTACTTCTTCCCTGTGGTTTCGTTTGCTGTGGGCATTATGCTTGCCGACCTAGTTCACGAGCGGTTTGGCAGTGTGATTCACTGGCGCCAGGTGACGGTGTTTTTTGAAGCCGTTATCTTGCTGGGCGTGAGCTTTATCCCGGGCGGCGGTTACAACCTGCTCGCCAACTGCCTCACTTCGTTTGCCTGCGGTATGCAGGTAGAGAGCTTCCGCAAGATCCACGGTCACGGCATCGCTACGACCATGTGCATCGGCAACTTGCGCAACGCGCTACAAAACGTGGATGATTACATCATCACCCACAGGCGCGGCTTTTTGGAAAACGGCCTGCTGTACTTTGGCGTGATCTTTACCTTTGTGTTTGGCGCCGTGTTGGGCAACTGGTGCATTGAGCGCATGGGCCTGCACGCCATCGTCGTGGCGAGCTTGCTGCTGTTTGTCGCGTTTGCCATCATGTTCATCGACCGCGAGCGCGACTTGCGCTTACGCTGGAAGGTTGCGGCCGAGGCTTGGAAAGAGGGCTGCCGAAAGTAACCGAATGCGGCAAAGGGGCTGTCCCTTCGCCGCATTATTTTTCATCATATGTTGAAACGCTTTAACACTTTTGATGTTCTCGCGTGTTTTTTGTTTCAAAAGCGTTAGGATGGGACTCATAGCGCGGGGCGTAATGGGTGCCCCGCACACGATAGGAGGCTATCAATGGCTAATCGTTTCGTTCTCAATACCATCTCTTATCATGGTTCCGGCGCCATCAAGGAGATCCCCGGCGAGCTCCAGCGTCGCGGCTACAAGAAGATCTTCGTCTGCTCTGATCCCGACCTGGTCAAGTTTGGCGTTACCTCTAAGGTGACCGACGAGCTCGACGCCGCCGGCATCGCTTGGAGCCTCTACTCCGAGATCAAGCCCAACCCCACCATCCAGAACGTCAAGGACGGCGTCGAGGCCTTCAAGGCCGCCGAGGCTGACGCTATCGTGACCATCGGTGGCGGCTCTTCCATGGACACCGCCAAGGCCATCGGCATCATCATCAACAACCCCGAGTTCGCCGATGTCCGCAGCCTCGAGGGCGTTGCTCCCACTAAGAACCACGCCGTGTTTACCATCGCTGTGCCGACGACCGCCGGTACCGCTGCCGAGGTGACCATCAACTACGTCATCACCGACCCCGAGAAGGTCCGCAAGTTCGTGTGCGTCGACACCAACGACGCCCCCGAGGTCGCCGTCGTCGACCCCGACATGATGGCTTCCATGCCCGCCGGCCTTACCGCTTCCACTGGCATGGACGCTCTAACCCACGCCATCGAGGGCTACACCACCAAGGGCGCTTGGGAGCTCTCCGACATGTTCCACTTTGAGGCCATTAAGCTGATCAGCGAGAACCTGCGCGACTCTGTCGCCGAGGCCAAGTCCGGCAAGCCCGGCTCCGGCCGCGAGGGCATGGCTCTTGGCCAGTATGTCGCCGGCATGGGCTTCTCCAACGTTGGCCTGGGCATCGATCACGCCATGGCCCACACCCTGTCCGCTCACTACGATACCCCGCACGGCGTCGCTTGCGCCATGCTGCTGCCGATCGCCATGGAGTTCAACAAGCCGGTTTGCGCCGAGCGCCTGGCCAAGGTTGCCGTCGCCATGGGCGTTGACACCACGGGTATGAGCACCGACGAGGCTGCCGACGCCGCCATCGCCGCCGTCAAGCAGCTCTCCGCCGACGTGAACATCCCGCATGTCTGCGAGGCCATGAAGGCCGACGAGATCGAGGTCCTGGCCAAGGACGCCATGGCCGACGCCTGCTTCCCGGGTAACCCGCGCGAGGCGACGCTCGACGACGTCATCGAGCTCTTCAAGAAGATCTGCCCGGCTGCCTAACATGGTTCGGCGGGCCCCTGCCCGTTAGCCCCAGAATCGTCCTCGGACATGTCGGAGGCCCCGCTGCGCACTACGTGCGGCGGGGCCTCCTTCTGTCCTGCGGAAAGATTCTGGGGCTAACGGGCAGGGGCCCGCCGGCTCGTTATCGTGGCGGG
>NZ_QROQ01000018.1:5844-23979 GCF_003475115.1 Collinsella sp. AF37-9
CTCTGGGAAGCTCGATGGGTTGTCTCGCTAGGTAAATAATTGTGCGTGGTGGTATTGTTGCTGTGGGTTTAATTCGATATGAAAGGGTGACTTTGGTGTCCAAGATGGATTCTACGCTCTCCTATATTACTGACCAGTTGAAGGCGCTGACTTCTATTGCTTCACCTACGGGCTATACCCGTGCGGCGACTGATTATCTAATGGAAACGTTGCGCGAGATGGGGTTTGGGCCCGAGCGTTCCAATAAGGGCAACGTGTTGGTTGAGCTTGGCGGCGAGGGCGAGCCGCTCGTATTGGCGAGCCATGTCGATACCCTGGGCGCCATGGTGCGCTCCATCAAGGACAATGGTCGCTTGCGTCCCACGACGCTCGGCGGGCATCAGTGGTCTACGGCCGATGGCGAGAACTGCACCGTTTACACGCGCGATGGCAATGTCTACACGGGTGTGGTTCTCAACACCGAGCCTTCGGCGCATGTGGCCGATGAACCGGTCAAGACCATCGAGAAGAACATGGAGATCTTGCTCGACGAGAACGTCGACAGCAAGGACGATGTGCTCGAGCTGGGTATTCAGACGGGCGATATCATCGCTATGGATCCGCGTACCACGGTGACGGAGAGCGGCTACATCAAGAGTCGCTTCCTTGACGACAAGCTGTCCGCGTCGATTCTTCTGGGCCTGGCGCGTGCCGTCGCCGCTGGCGAGGTGACACTCTCGCGCAAGGTATCGCTGCTCTTTACCGTGTACGAAGAGGTCGGCCACGGCGGCGCCTTCGTGCCGGCCGACACGCGCGAGATGATCAGCGTGGACATGGGTTGCGTGGGCGACGACCTTGGCTGCACCGAGCGCATGGTTTCGATTTGCGCCAAGGATTCGGGCGGTCCGTACAACTACGACCTGGTAACCACGCTGTCTAATATCGCGCGCGAGCTGGAGCTCGATTACGCCATCGACGTGTACCCGCACTACGGTTCGGACGTCGAGGCCACGCTTTCGGCCGGTTACGACATTCGCCATGGTCTGATCGGCCCCGGCGTGTACGCGAGCCACAACTACGAGCGCAGCCACATCGACGGTGTGCGTAACACCTTTGAGCTGGTCCGCGCCTACGTGCAGCGCTAAGGAAGCAGTTTGCGACTCGGCTGACCAATCGCTAAGGCCCGATTTCTCGGGCCTTTTTTCGCTTTAGGTCGTTTAGTATTATGATGTAAGTAATCTATTAACTAAACACGTAAATTACTTAACGAGGTGATGCGGTGTATGGATACGTCTGAGTACTTATCTATGGGTGATGCCGCCCGCCTGTTGGGCGTTACGAAAGCCCGCATATCGCAACTTGCCGCATCGGGGACGCTTGTGTGCGATATTGTGGGCGGCCGGAAGATGGTCGAGTACAATTCTGCGACCGCCTACCAAAAGGTCCGCAAGCGAGGACGCCGTCCTGCGGCCGATGTGGGACGCAAGTTTACGCTGATGTCGGCCGACCATGAGGTCGCGCATGTCTCATTTGATCCGACGCGTGAGTTTCCCTTCGAAATCGCCGAGGTCCTCGATGCGCAACGAATGCCGTTTGGCACATGCTCGAGCTCTTCTCCTACGGTGAATAAACGGGAGCTCAACGTGTGGTGGAGCCATCGGTCGGTGCCTGACGTTCGCCCTGGACTCGTCTCGCGCTATCGTGAACTGGGAATTGCCAGTGGCATCGAGGTTCCGGTTCGGTGCTTGGGCTTATCGCTTTCGGATTGTTATTGGCTGCGGCCGGCCGATTGCGCCGAACTCAAATGGCAAAGCATCAATTACTTCGAGAATGATTTTGAGCGATCGGCGCCCGAAGAGCGTTCGGGTTGGCTGGAAGGCATCGGTCTAAATAATCCGGATAACACGTCCGAGGGCGAGCTCCCTAAATCGTGGATGATCCGAAACGGCATTCGCGTTTTGGCTAAAGGGTGCGGGATGGACGACCAACGGCCCTTTAACGAGGCAGTTGCAACGGCTCTGCATCGTCGTTTGCTTTCCAAGGGGGAGTTTGTTCCTTACACGGTTGAGCGCATGTTCGATGGCCCTGTGTGTCTGTGCGACGACTTTCTTGACGGCCGCGAGGAATATGTTCCGGCTGTTTACGTTAAGGGCGCATTTGGTAGCCAGCGGGGAAACTCGACATACGATCGATACTGTTGCTACCTCGGCAAGCATGGTGTCGATGAGGCCGCTGTGAGAAGGTCTATGTCGCAGATGATTGTCTGCGATGCCCTTTTGGCCAACAGCGACCGCCATTGGCGAAACTTCGGCATCATCCGCAATGTCGACACCCTGGAGATAAAACCTGCTCCGCTGTTCGATAGCGGCAACTGCCTGTGGTACAACGTACCAACTGCCGTGCTCGCAGCTGGGGAGTTTGGGTTTTCCGCTAAGCCGTTTGGGCCCGACCCTTCCGTCCAGCTGGCGCTTGCGGATTTGCTCGATTGGTTCGATTCATCGCGGCTCAACGGATTTGTTGATGAAGCGATCGAGATTCTTTCGCAGAGCGAGTGGGCGACGGCGGAGGGTCGACTCGAGGCCATTCACCGCGGCCTTGAGCGTCGCGTAATCGAGGTTGGTGCCGCTGTTGAGGTACTTCGACACGTGCAGCGATAAACCCGCGGCTACTTAAGCGCGCCGGTCACGGTGCCGCCGCCCAGGACGATGTCGCCCCGATAGACGACGACGGCCTGTCCGGGGGCGATGGCGCGCTGCGGCTCGTCAAAGGTCAGCAACATTTGCCCGTCTTCGCCGCGCGTAAGGGTCGCTGCCTGGTCTTTCTGTCGGTAGCGGTACTTGGCGCCCACGCGAATGCCGCCGGCATCGAGCTCGGCCTCCATGCACTCTGCCGGCGCGCTCCAGATCCACTCATTGGCAGTTAGCGCCGCCGCGGTTAGGTCCTCGGCTTCGCCCAGATGCACAATGTTGTTGGCGGCGTCGACGCCCGTTACGTACACGGGATGCGCCATCGCGACGCCCAGGCCCTTGCGCTGGCCGATGGTATAGCGCAACGCGCCGTTGTGGCGTCCGACCACGCTGCCGTCGCGCCATACGATATCGCCCGGTGTAGCGGGATGTCCGCACCGACGCTCGATATAGCCCGCATAGTCGCCATCCGCGATAAAGCAGATGTCCTCGCTTTCGGCCTTCTTGGCGTTGGCAAAGCCCTGCTCGGCGGCAATGCGGCGCACGTCGTGCTCCTTGTCCAGGCCTGCCAGCGGAAAGATCGTGTGCGCCAGGCGCTCCTGCGTAAGCGAATATAAAAAGTAGCTTTGGTCCTTTTTAGGGTCCTCGCCGCGATGCAGCTGCCAGGTTCCGTCGGACGCCTGGCTCGTTTTGGCGTAGTGACCTGTGGCGATGTAATCGCAGCCCATATTGAGTGCCGCATCGAGCAGCGCGCCAAACTTAATATGGCGGTTGCAGATGATGCACGGGTTAGGCGTCAGCCCCTCCTGGTAGGCGTTCACAAAGCGTTCGATCACGTTGCGGTCGAAGGTTTGCTGCAAGTCGAGCACGTGATGGGGTATCCCCAGGCGCTCGGCGACGGCCTTTGCATCGGCGATGTCGCGGTCGACCTTACTCATGCCCGTGGTGGGATCGGGCGCGGGGCAGGTGAGGCGCATGGTGGCACCGACACATTCGTAACCCTGACTTTTGAGCAGATACGCGGTCACGCTGGAATCGACGCCGCCGCTCATGGCGACGAGCACGCGCTTGTTGTGCATGGGGAGGTTCTCCTTGGTGGCATGTGGCCAAAAAAGAAAAGCGGCGCGGGAGGCTGGTTCCGCGCCGCAGACATTGTAGCAAGTTCGGGCGTCCTGTGGGACACCCTGTTGGGATGAGCTCAGGCTGCCAGAAGAGAGGGGAGACCGGCGTGCCTTGGACTCGTTCTAAGAACGAGAAGCTCTAGTCCTGGAAGAGCGCCGTGGACAGGTAGCGCTCGCCGGTGTCGGCGAGCAGCGCCACGATGGTCTTGCCTTCGTTCTCGGGGCGCTTGGCCAGCTGCAGAGCGGCCCAGACGGCGGCGCCGGACGAAATGCCCACGAGCACGCCTTCCTTGTGGCCCACGGCGCGGCCGGTGGCAAAGGCATCGTCGTTCTCGACGGGGATGATCTCGTCATAGACCTGGGTGTCGAGGACGTCGGGCACAAAGCCGGCACCGATACCCTGGATCTTGTGCGGGCCGGCCTGGCCTTTAGAGAGCACCGGGGAGGTGGCGGGCTCGACGGCGACGACCTGAATCTCGGGGTTTTGCTCCTTGAGGAACTCGCCCACGCCGGTCACGGTGCCGCCGGTGCCGACGCCGGCGACGAAGATGTCGACCTTGCCGTCGGTGTCGTCCCAGATCTCGGGGCCGGTCGTGGCCTTGTGAATGGCCGGGTTCGCGGGGTTCACAAACTGGCCGGCGATGATGCTGTTGGGGGTCTCCTTCTGCAACTCTTCGGCCTTGGCGATAGCGCCCTTCATTCCTTTGGAGCCGTCGGTGAGCACGAGCTGCGCACCGTATGCCTGCATCAGCTTGCGGCGCTCGACGGACATGGTCTCGGGCATGGTGATGATCACCTTGTAGCCGCGGGCGGCCGCCACCGAGGCGATGCCGACGCCGGTGTTGCCGCTCGTGGGCTCGATGATGGTGTAGTCGCCGCCACGCACGAGCTTGCCTGCCTTCTCGGCCTCGTCAATCATGTTCTTGGCGACGCGGTCTTTAACGGATCCGGCGGGGTTGAAGTATTCCAGCTTGACGAGCACGCGGGCCTTGAGGTCCTCATCGGCCTCAAAGTGAGTGAGCTCCAGAAGCGGAGTGTGGCCGATAAGCTGATCGATGGATGTGTACACATTGCTCATGGTGAACCTCCAAAGTGTTCAAATGACTGGATACCGTGTGGTTTTACGGTGTGTGTAGCAACAAAACCCACAAACCTTATGGGTTGTTCGTTTTGCTGTTGGCAAGCATAGTAGGCACTAAAGCCTAGTAATGCAATAGGAAATAGAAGATTATTACGAGTCGATTAACCATCTTGACGGGAATAGGTATTTTCAAAACCAATATTTCGGCTAGAATTTCTACGAATTAAAAGACCGAAAGGCAGCAATATATATGTTGGTTTCCACAAAGGGCAGATATGCCCTGCGCGTTATGGTCGACCTGGCCGAGCACCAGGCGGCAGGCCGCATTCCCCTCAAAGAGATCGCCGCGCGTCAGGGGATTTCGGAGAAGTATCTGGAGAACATTTTGGCCACACTCGTGCGCGCCAATATGCTCTCGGGCATGCGCGGCAAGGGCGGTGGTTACGTGCTCACGCGCCCGCCCGAGCAGTACACGGTGGGCGAGATTCTGCGCCTGACCGAGGGTAGTCTGGCACCGGTCGCATGCCTGGACGGCGACTGCAAGGGCTGTTCGCGTTCGGATGAGTGTCCCACACTCGATGTGTGGAAGAACCTGGACAAGCTCATCAACGACTACCTCGATGGCGTGACGCTCGATACGCTCGTCGCCCCCAGCGAGGGCTACGACTACGTCATCTAGCCCCACCTGCTATTGGGGGACGGGGTAGAAATGGTAGATTTTCCTGCCCTCTGAGGCTCGACAAATGGCAAGGCCGCCCATCGTTGCGATGGACGACCTTCGTTTTGGCGTGTTGTGGCGGTCCGTATCCGGTCGCTTTAGTTCCGGGCGATGCTGTCGAGAATGCTGCGCATGATGGATACCAGGATGCTGCCCATAAACGCCGATCCAAAGCTGGCGATGGAGATACCCGCGCCCAGCAGATTGACCGACAGGTAGCTGGCCAGCTCGAGCATAAAGCTGTTGACCACAAGCTGAAAAATACCAAGCGTGATAATAGTGAGTGGCAGCGAGATGACCGTCAGGAACGGCTTAACGAGCGAGTCGACGATGTTGAGGAACAGTCCCACGAAGGCAAAGCAGACCCAGGCGTCGGCCATGCCGAAGGGCTGAATGCCGGGGACGAGAAACGTTGCGATCGCGATGGCGATTGAGGTCAAAAGCCAGTTGAGCATAAAGCGCATGGTGTGAATCCTTTCTTGCGCATGGCGTGGTGAGGGAGCGTGAGAGGCACATGCCTTTGCAACTCGGACAGATGCTCGGGCACGGCTCTGTTTGGCCGCCCATTGTCTCAAATATTCGTGGAGCTTACGTGCGCATTCGGTTTCAAAACGGCGTTCGTCCTGAAAAACGCGCCGCTGGCAGAGAGTCTTGTCGCTTTAGTTTGGTGGTGTGCTACACTGCTACGGGCAAAAGCCACAGGCGTTGCCCTATTGCATAGAACGGGCGAACGATGCCCGATGTCAGTATCAACTTCGATGCCTTATGGCGGGTTTGGCGGTGATCGATGAATATCGAGAACATGTTTGACAAGCCTGATGTCAAGCAGCTGGTCCACGCATTTAGTCTTTTGGATGACGAGAAGGATATCCAGGCGTTTTTGACCGATATCTGCACGCCGCGCGAGATCTGCGATCTTTCGCAACGTCTGCAGGTTGCGCGTTATCTGGATGAGGGCGAGCCTTATGTTGAGGTTCAGGCCCGCACCGGCGCTTCGTCCACTACGGTGAGCCGCGTGTCCAAGGCACTCAACGGCGAGTACGGCGGCTATCGCAAGATCCTCATCAAGCTGGAGGATGGCGAGTAGGCCAGCGGTAAAAACGAATTGCGCAGAACCGTCCCTTCGGGGGCGGTTTTTTGATCCTTTGGGGACGGAGGAAAACGGATCACTGGGTTAGACTGACCTCCTCGGTGATCCATTTTCCTCCGTCTCCAAGGGGTCAAATCTGTTGGCGTGGGGCAAATCTGTCCGCGCGGGCGGGTAGGATGAAAGCATTGAATATTGCGAACGGTTTGAGTGGAGGACCATGCCTGTTCGAATCTATACCACCAACGCCGGCGCGGATTTGAGCGATGCCGAGGCGGCGCTGCTTGCCGACCTTATTGCCCGCCACGGGCGTGCCGTGCTGCTGGCGCCAACGTTTGCCGAGCTCGACCTGTGCCGTCATGATGCGGCGGAAGCCGGCGTTTCGCTGGGTATTGACTACAAGACGCCTACATCGTGGCTTCGCTCGCTTTGGGAGCTTTTGGGCGACGGGCGCGGTTTCGTCGACAACCTGCAGCGCCAGATGCTGTTTTCGGACATGGTAGCGCGTCTCGACGACGCCGACCTGCAGCCGCTTTCGCGCAGCCAGGGCACGGTGCGTATGCTCGCGCGTATGGCTCGCGATGTGCTGCCGGGTGTGGCAGGGACAGGTGCCGAGCGTTGCTGCGACAACGTTTGCAAGCCCAAGCCCAAAAGCGACGCCGAGGCTCGCGTGTTTGAACTTTTGTGCGCCTATGCGCGCGGTTTGGACCGTCGAGATATGGTCGAGCCCTGCGAGGCGGCTGACATTATGGCCGGCGCTTTGGCCGACAACCTGCCGGGGTGCGCCCGCGCCGTTTGCGTGCGCGGCGTCGCGTCATTTACGTATAGCCTGCTCGAGCTGCTGTCCGCCGTGGCAAACAACGGGGGAGAGGTTGTCGTGCTGCTTGCCCGCGAGCAAGCGGCGATGCGCGAGGAGCTTGCCGCGGCATTTGATGTCCGCGGTGTGCTGTTTGAGATCGCGCCGCTGGGGGAGGGCGCCGCCGCGCCCCAGACTGCCTCCAAGTCCGCTGCTCAGCCTGCCTTTATTGAGGTCGCCGGCCCCCATGCCCGTGCCCATGCTTATGCGGACGTCATCGATAAGTTGGTGAAAGCGCACAAGGAGTCCAAGGACGATAAAGTTGCTGCAACACCCGCCGACCCCGTACGCGTGCTCGTTGTTTCTGCCCGGGCACCCCAGCTGTTCGGCGAGCTTGCCGCCCGTTTGGCGGCGCGCCACGTTGCTGCCGAGACGGCCGAGTTCACGGCGTTTTCCCAATCCATTGCGGGCAGGCAGTTCACGGCGCTCGCCAACCTGATCGAGCGTATGAAGGCCGCCGACGAAGGGGCAGCTTCTAAGACTGAGTGGTGGCCCGCTCCGGAGCTTACCGACTGGATTTACAGCCCGCTTTCGGGTGCTGACGCCGCCAGCGCGCGCACGTTCGACAAGAATATGCGACTGTCGCGCAGCAAGACCACTGCGGGCGTCAAGAGCCTGCTGCAGAGCGTGCAGGGCCAGGTGAGGGGCGCGCGTAAAGCGGCGAGCGACGAGAACTGGTTTAAGAACGTGCCGTGCGTGATCTCGGGCGTGTTCCAGGCGCTGTGGCGCGACAAACCCGTGACGGCGCTCAAGGCCATGCTTGCCGTTGCCGAGGCACTGCCCGATCGCGCACTTGGCGGTCTCGACGGTCAGGCCCGTCGCCAGGCGGAGGTGGCCCTGCTGCGCCACGTCATCGACATCCTTATGAATGGCGCCCGTGCGCTCGACGTGTCGCAGGCCGCGACCGTGCCCGTGCTCGATGACATTCGCACCAAGGTGGACAAGCGTAGCGCCGCCTACGATTACGAGACCTACGAGGTTGACCGTGCGCCACGCGCCCAGGTTCGCTTTGCTTCGCTTGCCGATGCGGCGGCCCTGCGCCCCGGCAGCTACGATGCCGTGCTGTTTGCCGACGTCGACCTGGACAGTTATCCGCTCTCACATGAGGAGGGCCCGCTGGCAACGCTGACGGCAGAGTTAGATCGCAGCGGTGTGACGCTTGAGCCTGCGGCCTTGCTGCGCGCACGCTTTGGCCGCGCGATACAAGCGTCGCGTGGTCCGGTTACGCTCGCCCGTGTGACCCACGATCGTCAGGCGCGCGAGTGCTATCCGGCGGCCGTGTGGACCGAGTTGCGGGCGCATGCCGAGGCCGCTAACGATGCTAAGGCCGCTGACGCCGACAAGGCCGCTGACGACGCTAAGGCCGTTGGCGCCGACAAGGCGAAGTGCGTGGGTGAGGGCGATATCGTAAGGGACTTCGATCCCGCGGCAGGCGAAGGTCTTAGGCGCGAGCGCGTGACCTGCGAAGCTCCTCAGCATCTGAGCGATGAAGCCATTCCGTATTTGGTCCTGCGTCGTCGCGATGGCGAGGGCGAGGATGCGCCGCTGGTGCCGCGCCTGACGTCTGCCTCGCAGATCGAGGCCTATTCGACCTGCCCGCTATGCTGGTTCGTCTCGTACCGCGTGAAGCCCCAGTCGATCGACGCTGGCTTTGGCAATATGGAGAAGGGCAACTTTGTCCACGACGTGCTGGAACACTTGCATGCCCGTCTGCCCCAGGAGGGCATGGAGCGCGTGACGCCCGAGAATCTGCCGCGCGCTCAGGAGCTGCTGCGCGAGATCTTTGACGAGACGTTGGCCGAGCACGCCGGCAAGCGAGGCACGGAGGGCCCGCTTGTGCCGCTCTCCCCGGTGGAGGAGCGGCAGGTGGCCGAGATTTTGCCGCAGCTGGAGGGCGTGCTTGCCTACGAGTCCGAGGCGCTTGCCCCCTTTGCTCCGCGCTATCTGGAGTTTGCCTTTAACGATCTTAAAGTTGAGTATGCCGGCTGGCCGCTCGGCGGGCGCATCGACCGCGTGGATGTGGATGCCGAGAATCGCGCCGTGGTAATCGACTACAAGCATCGTTCGGGTGTCGAGGAGTTTAAGCTCGCCGACCCCACGGTTCGCGACGAGGAGTCGGGTGAGGCCCCCATCGATGATCCGCGCTGGCTACCGCCCCATACCCAGGCACTCATCTACGCGCAGGCCATGCGCCGGGCGCTGGATTTGGACACCCGCGCGGCGCTCTACTTTTCGACCAAGGGCGGCAAGCCGGCGTTGCGCGGTGCCGCGAGCGCCGAGCTGCTCGAGGAAGAGCGCGGTGACGGCCGCATTCCGGGCCTTAAGAAGGGCTTTCCGGGCGAGGGCGGCAACATGGACTTCGATGCGCTGCTCGACCGCGTGGAGGCCGGCATCGCCGAGCGCTTGCGCGAACTCGAGGCGGGCGACGTCGCCGCTGTCGATCCGACGTCGGCGCAGGCCGCGCATGCGCGCTGCTCGTATAACCACGAAGGAACGTTTGTAAGGAGGGACGTGTAGACCATGGATCTTTCGACTTTGATGCCGCAACAGCTGCAAGTCGTCAAAACGCTCGACCGCCCGCTGTTTGTCTCGGCGGGCGCCGGTTCGGGCAAGACCTTTACCCTTACGCGCCGCATCGTCTACGCGCTCTCGCCCGAATCCGGTCCGTTTGTCGAGCATCTGGACCAAGTGCTCGCCATTACCTTTACCAAAGACGCTGCGGCCGAGATTCGCGACCGCGTGCGCCGTGCGCTTATCGACGAGGGGATGGACGAGGAGGCCCTGACGGTCGACGACGCTTGGATTTCGACCATTCACGGCATGTGCTCGCGCATCCTGCGCGCGCATGCGCTGGAGCTGGGCATCGACCCCGAGTTCACGGTGCTTACCGATACCGATGAGCTTATGGATCAGGCTGTTGAGCATGTGCTGGGGCGCGCGACGGCGCCCGATGCCGCGTCCGAGCTCGCCGCTTCGCTCAAGGCCCTCTACGCTTGGTATCCCATGGCGGGCGAGGGCGGGCAGTTTGGCGCCGGTACCACCATCAAAGGCCTGGTGCGCGACCTGCTGGAGCTCTCGAGCCAGCTGCCGGGCGGGATGGACGATGTGTGCGTGGCGCGTGGCCAGGCCGACACCTCGGCGCTTGCCGATGCCTATCGTGCGGCGCTGGGCGCAAGCAAGGCCACGACCGAGAAAGCGCAGGCGGCACTCGACGCCATCGACGCGTTTGAGGCGAGCGGCAAAACCATGGAGGATGCGGCGCGACTCATGATGTCGTGCAGCATGCCGCGCGCGAGCAAGGCGTTTCCTAAGGAGCAGGTGGAGCTACTCAAGGCCGAGGCGGCTGATGCGTTTATCAATATCGTGCTTGCCTGCGGCGGTTCGGCGCTCGATGCGCTGGTGGGGCTCGCCCGTGCCGTAGAGGCGGAGTATCGCGCACTGAAGGCTGCCCAGTCCGCCCTCGATAATAACGACCTGCTCCGCATGGCATACGAGGCGCTGCGCGACTACCCGGCCATTCGAGCGGCCTATGAGGGACGCTTTAAGATGGTCATGATCGACGAGTTCCAGGATACCGACCAGATGCAGGTCGATTTGATCCGTTACCTGACGGGTGCGGGGGAGCGCGCGCTGTGCACCGTGGGCGATGCACAGCAGTCCATCTATCGCTTTCGTGGGGCAGAGGTCGAGGTGTTCCGTCGCCAGGAGCGCAAGGTAGGCTCCTCTGCTGCGCCCGAGACCTCCGTCGCATCCGATGCCCCTGCCGGCGAGCTCGTCAAGCTCGTGCGCAACTTCCGCAGCCACGACGAGGTGCTGCGCTATGTGGCACGCGTCTTTGACGGCGATACCGGTGGTTTGATGCAGGGGTTCTTGGATCTTGAGCCGAGTGACGATCGCGAGGACAAGCTCAAGGCAAAGGCTTCGCGCCGCCAGGCGCTGCTCGTTGCCGGCGGCAGCACCCAGGAGCGAACGCAGGCGAAAGCTCGTGCGATTGCGGAGCGGTTCCAAGCGCTCGTTAAAGCGGGCCAGCCCCAGGGCGGCATGGTGCTGCTGCTGGGCCGCATGACCAACGCCGACGTCTACGCCCAGGCCTTCCGCGACCAGGGGCTCGACTGCGTGATCGCAGGCGGTTCGGTCTTTGCCCAGGTTGCCGAGGTCCAAACGGTGCGTGCCCTGGTGTGCGCGCTTGCTAACCCGGCCGATACGGCGCAGGGTCTTATGCCGCTGCTGGCCTCACCGATGTTTGCGCTCGGCGCTCAGGAATTCCTGGCGCTGGCGACCAAGCTGGACGAGCAGACGGGGGAGACGTCGCGCCGCAACATCGATGCGGGCATCATGAGCGATTCCGATGTGCCCGGCTTGCAGGGCTTGCCACTGGTGACGCGCGCCCGCGGGGTGCTGCGCTATGCGCTGCGCCGCGTGGGACGTGATTCGTTCGCCAACATCGCGCGCGACGTGGTCAATGCTTCCGGCTGGTTCGTGCGACTGGCGAAGCGCGGCCCCGAGGGCAAGGCCATTGCCGCCAACGTGCTCAAGGCGCTCGACGCCGTGGCCGAGGCGGAGGCCGAGTTCGGCAACTCGCCGCGTTCCATCGCGCTGGCCTTCGACCGCTTTTTGGCGGGCAAGGAAGCCCCGGGTGCCCTCAACGAGGAGGGCGACGGCGCGGTACGCATCATGACGGTGCACGCCTCCAAGGGTCTGGAATATCCGGTCGTGGCGGTCGCCGAGTGTTTTGGCGTGCGCAAATCGTCCGGTGCGGCACAGATGGGTCGCGTCGACGGCGGGGGGCAGGTCGTGGCGTTGCCGGCACGCTTCGACGGCGTTAAGCTCGCCGACGGAACCTTTGTGAAGGGCGACGACGTCAAAAAGCAGTTTGAGCATGCGTTTAAGGGCAAGGGCACGTCGCTGTGGCTGCCGCCGGAGCTCATGGAGGACGTCTGTGCGACGGGTTCTCCCGCCGAGGCATTCGTTCGCCTGCGCAACGATGACCTGCGGCTCTCGCTCGAGGAGCGGGCCCGCTTGCTCTACGTCGCCATGACGCGAGCGCGCGAGTTGGTCATTCTGGCGATGGATGCCGGCGTGAGCCGCGGCAAGCTGTGCGCGCCGACCTTCGATGTCGAGACCGATCTGACCTACGACGTGCTGCGTCGTATTCTGCCGACGGACGGCCTGGACATGCCGCAGCTCGATGCCGACCGTTTGGTGTTCGACAACTCCCAGCCGGGCGACTACGAGCTCATCTCGCTGGCTGACTTTGCTTTTGGCGAGCAGTCGTTTGAGGCCAATGCTTCGCTTGATGCCGAAGGCAGGCTTGTCCGCGGCGATGCGGAGCCGGAGGGTGCCGGTGCGGATGCCCGCGCCGCCGTTCCCGGTCCTGCCGACCCCGAGCCCGATGCGTTTGAGCTCGTGTATCCCCAGGCGGTGGGCGTGCGCATGGGCACCTGCCCGTATCCGGCGCGCGATTCGTACAGCTACTCGTCAATTGCCGCGGCGCTGCATGCCGAGTCCGAGGACCGTGCCGCCGAGGCACACGTGCCCATGGACGAGGCCGGCGATGATGCGGAGTCGGATGGTTCCGAGATGACGGATGCGGACGTGGCTGCTGTCGAGCCCGCCGGCAACCCCATGGCGCTGGGCTCGGCGTTCCATGCCGCCTGCCAGTGGCTGATCGAGATGGGTGCCGATGAGCTGCCCGCCGCGCGTGCCGATGCGCTGGCGCGTCTGTGGCGCCTGACGCCGGAGCAGCGCGAGCGCTTCGACGTTGCCCTGGACCGCTGGCTCAAGTCGGCGGTCCGTGACGAGCTGCTTGCCTGGCCGTGCGTTCGCGCCGAGGTGCCGTTCTTTTCGCTGGGCTGCGAGGACAAGGACATTGCCCGCTACGGTGCATATGCCGAGGGCGCCATCGATGCACTGGCGACCGACCCGGCTGATCCGTCACGCGCACTGGCCATCGACTACAAGACGGGTGGCACGCCGGATGAGACACCCGACCAGCTGTTCGAGAAGCACGCCCTGCAGGCGCGCGTCTATTCGGATGTTCTGCACAAGGCGGGCTTTAAGACGGTGACGGTCAAGTTCGTCCGCGTGGAGCAGTCCGATCCCTCCAACCCCGCCGAGTCCCAGGTGGTCACCTACAACCTCTAGCTCACCAGGGCCGTCCGCACGCCCAGTCTCCCCATAACTTGCGATGAAATAGTTCCTGTTTTACGGCCCAGCTGGCTCCATCAGGAACTATTTCACCGCAACTCAGAATCAGTCGGGGGTGCGGATTACGCGGATGAAGTTGCCAATCAAGGGTGCGGATTACGCAAATTTACACTTGACGTTCATCTCGGGTGGGCCTATAAATACATGTGATGGGTTGTTATCCCTTTGGGGAGCATGGCCATCCGGATTCCGTTCGTTATTCAATTGCACATATATTCGGGTGTCACTTTAGGGCATGACCGTAGGCAAGTAGGGTGCTGCTTTCTGCCGAGGTCATGCCCTTTTTGTTCAGCTCCGAATGAGTGCCCTATCATCAAGAGAGGAGGTGCATCGATATGCTGGCGATCAGAAAGCTCAACAATAACGCCGTGATTTGTCGAGATAGTCGCGGTCGCGAGGTCGTGGCGCTCGGCAAGGGTGTCGGCTTCGGTGGTGACTTCCCCCGGGAGCTCGCGATGGACCATATCGAGCGCACGTTCTATAGCATCGATGCCGAGGGGCAGCGTATCATGCAGGATCTTCCTGCCGATGTGGTGCTGTTTACGGCAAAGATCATGGATATTGTAGAGAACGAGCTGCCTTACGAACTCAGTCCCAACGCCGTGCTCATCATGGCCGACCATATCGCCTTTGCGATTGCGCGGCAGAGGAAGGGCATTCGTTTTGATATGCCCCTTACCTATGATGTGCAGCAGCTTTATCCGCTGGAATACAAAATCGGCCGCTACATTACCGCGCGCGTGCGGCAGGAGTTGGGCGTCGAGCTGCCGCGCGAAGAGGTGGCAAGCATCGCCATGAATCTGGTCAATGCAAAGACTGGGGCAGAGGTTACTGTGGCAAGCGATCGCGCCCAATCGTTTGAGCGCCTGCTCAACGATGTCACTGATATCGTCGAGTACGATTTCCGTACCATCATCGATCGGGAGTCTTTTGAGTTCTCACGGTTTGCGACACACGTGCAGTATCTGTTCAAGCGTATCAAGGGTAACGATAGCCTCAGCAGCGCCAATTTGCCGCTTTATGCGAATTCGCGCGAGGAGTTTCCCGAGCTTGCGCAATGCATCGACCACATCTGTACCTATATGAAGCGGGAATGGCATACGGAGCTCACCGACGAGGAGAAGCTTTACTTCATGCTTCATGTCAACCGTATCTGTACGAAGGCGGAATCCGGCACAGCCGGACGCTGACAACCCAGGCCAGAAGGATTGTAACCTGTGTTAGGGCAGGGCATGACCTCCGAAAGTACGAGAACCATCTCGTGCCACGACGATTCGTGGCGTAAAAGGAGGAATGATGACTAACTATCAAAAACTCGCCCAAAGAATCATCGAAGAGGTGGGCGGCAAGGCGAATGTTTCAAGCGCGACGCATTGCATGACGCGTCTGCGCCTCGTTCTTAAGGACGAGGGGCTTGCAGATGACGCCAAGCTCAATGCGATTCCCGAAGTGATTAGCGTGGTGCACGCTGGCGGCCAGGTGCAGCTCGTAATCGGGCCGACCGTCGACAAGGTCTACGACGCGGTATGCAGGGAAGGCGGCTTTGAAGTCCAGACGGCGATTGATGAAGATCTGGACGCAGCAGAGAGGCTTCCCTGGAAGGAGCGGTTCGCTCCGAAGCGCATCGGCAATCTGATTCTCGATGCGGTGAGCGGCTCTATCGCTCCCATTCTGCCCGTGTTCTGCATCGCGGGTATCTTCCGCATGTTCACCATTTTGCTTGGTCCGGAAGGCGCGGGCCTTCTAGCCGCGGAGGGCAGCATGTACCGGCTCTTCACCTTGGTGGGAGACGCGGCATATTACTTCCTGCCGATCTTCGGTGCCTATGCGGCGGCCAAGAAGTTCCAGACGAGTCCTGTGCTCGCGCTCATGACGGCTGCTATTATGATTCATCCGAGCATGCTCGCTATCGTCGAGGAGGGCGCTCCGTTCGACGTCTACGGCATCCCCATGACGCTGGTGAATTACACACAGTCGGTGCTTCCCATCATCCTCATCGTGTGGATTCAGTCCTACGTAGAGGGGCTTATCAAGAAGCATTGCCCTGACATGCTGCGCATCCTCGTGATTCCAGTGGGGACCATGCTCATCATGCTGCCGCTTGCACTCTGCGTCTTCGGCCCCGCCGTCTCCTTCATTATGGGCATCATCGCCGATATCATCATCTGGCTCGGCGCGAACGCCGGTCCGCTGTGCGGTCTGGTGGTCGGTGCGACGTGGAACCTCGTGATCGCTACCGGCATGCATGTGCCGATTCTCACCGCTATGATGCCCGGCTGGCTTGAGGTGGGCTATGACGCCGTGTGCACTCCGGGTACGACGGTGGTTGTTTACGTGACGCTTGCGGTCGCGCTCGCCTACGGCATCCGTGCAAAGGGCAAGGCTAACCGTCAGCTCGGTTGGACTACCTTCGCTACCTATGCGCTCGGCCGCGTATCCGAGCCCATCATTTACGGCATCCTCTTGCGCGATAAGAAGGCGCTCGCTTGGTCGATGATCGGCGGCGCGGCCGGCGGCCTTGCATGCGGTCTGCTCAACGCGCGCATCTTCGTCTTCTCGGGAGTCGGCTTCCCGTGGATGAACGTCATCAAGTTCAGCCAGGACATCATTCCGGGCGCCATCAGCTGCGCGATTGGCTTTGCGGTGACATTCGCCCTCTGCATGGTCTTTGGCTTCGACAATCGCGAATCGGGCGAGAAGGAAGCCGAGGAGGCCCTTGAGGCTTAAGCGCTGCATCTAGAAGGGTGCCTTAGCGCAACGAGTCTCTTCTCGGAACTGGGGCCCCATGAACCCGGACGGGCACCGCTGCATGGTGGTGCCCGTTCGCACTAAAAGCAAGATAAGGAGGACTCCCATGCCATTGCGTTCTGATTTCCTCTGGGGCGGCGCGCTTTCCGCCAACCAGTGTGAGGGTGCCTGGGACGAGGGCGGGCGGGGGCTCGCCAACGCGGATCTTCTGCCGTACGGGCGGGACCGTCTCGCCGTCATCAGGGGTGACGACGTTCCGCTCGAGCCGCTGTCCGACCATTACTACCCGGCCCAACAGGCCATCGATTTCTATCATCATTACCGCGAGGACATCGCGCTCTTCGGCGAGATGGGCTTCAAGGCTCTGCGCCTCTCCATCGCATGGAGCCGTATATTCCCCAACGGGGATGACTCCGAACCCAACGAGCAGGGCCTCGCGTTCTATGAGGATGTGTTTCGCACCTGCCTCGAACAGGGCATCGAGCCGGTGGTGACGCTCAACCACTATGACGTGCCCATGCATCTTGTTACGGCATACGGCGGTTGGCGCAACCGCGCTCTCGTGGGCATGTTTGAGCGCTTCGCTCGCACTGTGTTCGCACGTTACCGCAATCAAGTGCGCTCTTGGCTCACGTTCAACGAGATCAACATCATGACCTCTGCGTGCTTCATGGCGGCAGGCATCGTGTTTGATGAGGGGGAGGACCGCTACGTCTCCGTTCATAACGCGGTGCATCACGTGCTCGTGGCGAGTGCTTGCGCGGTGCGCGCCTGCCATGAGATCATCCCTGGTGCGCAAATCGGCTGCATGCTCAATGCGGGTATTTTCTATCCTGCTACCTGCAACCCTGCCGACGTTAAAACGGCTCAGGACGAGAATCGCAAGCACTACATGTTCACCGACGTGCAGGTGCGCGGCCACTATCCGTGCTACATGCTCACGGAGTATGAGCGTCAAGGGTTCGCGATTCCTTGGGCGGAGGGCGATGAGGAGGTCCTTGCGCAGAATCCGGTGGACTTCGTGGGCTTCTCTTACTACTCGACGCGCGTGGCGCAGGCAAACACCGAGGGGCAGTTCGACTCCAATCTACTCAAGAGTGCCCCCAACCCTTACCTCAAGATGGAGCCATGGGGCAGATTCATCGATCCCGCAGGGCTGCGCATCACCATGAACGACATATACGACCGGTACGAAAAGCCGCTCTTTATCGTGGAGAACGGTCTCGGAGCCCCGGATGAGCCGGATCAGAACGGCTTTGTGGATGATGGATACCGTATCGATTACCTGCGCGAGCACATCCAGGCTATGAAGGACGCCGTCGAAATCGACGGGGTGGACCTCCTGGGCTACACGTGCTGGGGACCGATCGATCTGGTTTCGGTCGCAACGGGCCAGATGCGCAAGCGCTACGGTTTCATTTATGTCGACCTCGATGACGAAGGACACGGCACACGTCGGCGCAGCAAGAAAAGATCGTTCGAGTGGTATCGCAAGGTAATTGCCTCAAACGGCGAGGACCTGAGCTGAGCTTTCCTCAGGGGCCGGACCGCGACATGGGGTCGCGGTCCGGCCCCTTTGCGACGAATGAAGCAATCAGGTCAAAGCAGCTAAAAAAGACACGTCCCAAAAAGACTGCCCGTGTGGGTTTGG
>NZ_QROQ01000018.1:23989-50262 GCF_003475115.1 Collinsella sp. AF37-9
GTCAAAGCAGCTAAAAAAGACACGTCCCAAAAAGACTGCCCGTGTGGGTTTGGCTTGGTTCGGGTGCTGTCCGTGCCGTGGGGTAAAATCGTTCAGTCAGAACACGAACCCGCATCGGAGCTCATCACATGGCATTCGTCCATCTGCACAATCACACTGTTTTCTCCATGCTCGACGGCGCAACCCGTATCCAGGATATGGTCAACCGTGCCGTAGAGCTGGGCATGCCCGCCGTGGCCATTACCGACCACGGCTACATGTATGGCGTGCCCGATCTGGCGCTGGCCTGCGACGCCGTCAACCACAACACGCCCGAGTACAAAACTTGGAGTCACGACAAGGCCTTCTTGGAAAAGGACCGCCGCGACGAGCTGGTGGAGCCCGACCCCGAGGCAAACCCGCGCGAGCATGCCCAGTATGTGAAGGACATGGCCATGTGGGATGAGAAGGGCAACATCGACGAGCTCAAGCCGCCTCTGGTCATCAAGCCCATCTTTGGCTGCGAGGTTTACTTTACGCCGGACGAGACGCTCGCCCGCGACCATAAACCCGAGCTCTACCACATGATTCTTCTGGCCAAGGACCAGGAGGGCTACGTCAACCTGATGCAGACGGTCTCCGAGGCAGCCGTGCAGGGCTTTTACTACAAGCCCCGCGTGACGCTCGACAACCTGCGCCGCCACGCCAAGGGCATGATCTGCACCAGCGCCTGCATCGCGGGCATCATTCCCAAATACATCGACCGCGGCGACATGGAAGGCGCCATCAAGTGGGCCGAGACCTTCCGTGATACCTTCGAACCTGGCGACTTTTATATCGAGATCCAGGAACACGGCATCACCACCGACAACGGCCTGACCGATGAGCAGATGGACCGCACGCTCATCGACATCGCCAAGCAGGTAGGTGTCAAGGTCATCGCCACCAACGACTTCCACTACCTGCGCCGCGAGGACGCTCCCGTGCAGGACGTCATCATGTGCATTGGCATGAACGCCAAGGTCGACGACCCCAACCGCATGCGCATGACCGGCTCGGAGTTTTATATGAAGACCGAGGAGGAGATGCGGGCGATGTTCCCGTATTGCCCCGAGGCCTGCGACAACACGCTCGAGATCGCCGACAAGTGCTACGTTGAGCTGGACTGGGACTCCATCATCCTGCCGCGCTTCCCGCTGCTCGATCCCGGCGAGACTCACGAGAGCCAGTTCCGCCGCGAGTGCGAGAAGGGCCTGCGCCAGCACTACGGTGACGACTGGGCCACGCGCGAGATCGGCGGCGTCAACATCAAAGAGCGCTTTGAGTACGAATACAAGGTCATCTGCGACAAGGGCTTTGCCGCCTACTTCTTGATCGTTGCCGAGTACGTGCAATGGGCCAAGGACAACGGCATCGGCGTCGGCCCCGGCCGTGGTTCTGCCGCCGGCGCTATCGTCGCCTACGCCATGAACATCACCGCGTTTGACCCGCTCGAGAACGGCCTGATGTTCGAGAGGTTCCTGTCCCCGCAGCGTACCGAGATGCCCGATATCGATATGGACTTCGACGATGAGCGGCGCCTCGAGGTCGTGGAGCACGTTCGCCAGCTCTACGGTCCCGAGAAGGTCACCCACGTCATCACCTACTCGACCATTAAGGCCAAGCAGGCCATCAACGACGCCGCGCGCGTTCTGGACTACCCGGTCTACATGGGCCAGCGTCTGTCCAAGATGGTCTCGAGCGACCCCAAGGTCAAGCTCAAGCAGGTGCTCGAAAAGCAACCCGGCAAAGAGGACCTGTTTAACCCCGATTTTGCCGAGGCATATAAAAAGGACGACGACGCCCGCCGCATCATCGACACGGCGCTCTCAATCGAGGGCCTCACCCGTGGCGAGGGCGTGCACGCGTGCGCCGTTCTGATCTGCCGCGACCCCGTCAACGAGCACGTGCCCACCAAGCTCGACACCAAGGGCGGCGTCGAGATTACCCAGTACGAGGGCCATACCGTTGCCGACATGGGCCTGCTCAAGATGGACTTCTTGGGCCTGCGCACGCTGACTGTTATCTCCAAGGCAAAGGCAAACATCAAAAAGAACTTCGGCATCGACATCAAAGAGGAAGAGATTCCCTTTGACGACCCCGAGATCTTTAAGCTCATGGGTTCCGGCCACACCGCCGGCGTCTTTCAGGTCGAGTCCGCCGGCATGACGGCCACGATCAAGAACATGAAGCCCACCGAGTACAAGCACGTCGTGGCATTGATCGCTCTGTACCGCCCGGGCCCGCTGGGCGCCGGCATGGTCTCGTCCTACATCAACCGTATGAACGGCAAGGAACCGGCGGTTTCCTACGACGACCGCCTGGACGACATCCTGGGCGAAACCTACGGCACCATGGTCTACCAGGAGCAGGTTATGCTCATCTCCGTCGAGATGTGCGGCTTCTCCAAGGGCGAATCGGACTCGCGTATCCGTAAACCCGTGGCTAAGAAAAAGATCAAGCTGCTCACGTCGACGGTGCTGCACTGGGAGGATGGCTCGGACGAGACCACCTACGACCACTGGATGAACGGCGCTATCAAGAACAACTACACGCGCGAGGTCGCCCAGAAGATTTGGGACGATGTTCTCGAGTTCGCATCTTACGCCTTTAACAAGTCGCACTCCGCCGGCTACGCCATCCTGGTTATGCAGACGGCGTGGCTCAAGGCGCACTATCCGCACGAGTACATGGCGGCCGTTCTGACGTCCTACACGGGCAAGACCGACAAGATCGTTCATTACGTCTCGGCGTGCCGTCACGACGGCATCCCCGTGCTTTCGCCAGATGTCAATGAGTCCGGTACCGAGTTCACGGCTACCAAGGAGGGCGTGCGCTTTGGTCTGGCCGGCATCCGCGGCGTGGGCACCGGCGTGGCGCAGGCGATTATCGCCGAGCGCGAGGCGGGCGGTCCGTTTAAGACGCTGCACGATTTTGTCGAGCGCGTGGACTCGAGCCAGGCCAACCGCCGCGTGATCGAATCGCTCATCAAGGCAGGCGCCTTCGACTCCACGGGGTATCCGCGTCGCCAGATGATGCACTTTGTGGACAAGAACAACCCCGAGAACATCATCGATGCCGCGGTAAAGCGCCAGAAGGATCGCGCGAGCGGCCAGACGTCGTTCTTCGATATGTTTGGCGACGTTGAGGGCTCGGGCTTTGAGGTGAGCGTGCCCGATCCGGATGGCCAGGAATGGGACCGCCACCTTAAGTTGAGTCAGGAGAAGGAGGTTCTGGGCATCTATGTCTCGGACCACCCGCTGCGCCCGTTTGAGTATGCACTAGCCAAGGCGCGTGACTTCTCGTTCTCGCAGATCGACACCGGCTACGAAGTTCAGAATCCTACGGGCGGCACCATCAACCAGGAAATTCCCGAGGGCAAGGCGCTGTGGTGGGCCGGCATGGTCTCGAGCGTGTCCAAGCGCGTGACCAAAAACGGTGACCCCATGGGCATCGTGCAGCTCGAGGACATGGAAGGCGAGGCCACCGTCGTCGTGTTCCCCAAGACCTACAAGGAGGCCGAGGGGTACCTGTACGGCGAGGTCGATCCCGAGACCGGCGCGCAGCTGTCCGATGCCTTTGTGCGCATTAAGGGCAAGCTCGAGCGCTCGGACCGCGGCGACCAGATCATCGCGCAGGAGATCGTGCCGCTCGAGCTCAACGAGGAGAACAACAAGCCCAAGGTGTTTGAGGTCATGGTGCCCAACAGCCGCTTTAGCCAGGGCAATATGGCGCGCCTGGCCACGGTGCTCACCGCTAACCCGGGCGGCGACCGCGTGGAGATCTTTATCGAGCAGGTGGACGGGCGCGTGCTGCGTGCCGAGGTACCTGCCAAGGTCAACGCGCGTTCGATTCCGCTGCTGGCCGAGGCCAAGGCCATTGTGGGTAACCAGGGCCGCGTGACGGTGATCTAAGCTACCCCGGGTGAGATTGGAGGAAGTGATGGCGCAGGGGACGTTTGTGCAGGCGCTTCGCAAAGAGGCGGCGTTGAGCGGCACCTTTATGAAGGGGCGTTCGCTCATGCTCAACGGCGCCGTGCTGTCGATTGAGGACAGCGGCTCGCGCTTCTCCAAAAACGTGACGGTCGAGGGCTCGGTGCGCGGTTCGCGTGGCGACCTGTACAAGACGCACGTGGCGCTCGACATGGACGAGCACGAGGTGATCGACTACGACTGCGATTGCCCCGCCGTCTATCGTTACCCCGGTATGTGCAAGCACGCTATTGCCACGGCTCTGGCGTATTTGGATGCCAGCGGCGCCGAGCCCGTCGAAGGTTTGCGCACGCCGGTTCGCACGTTTACGGCGCAGTCGAAACAGCCCGCGCGCACCGCACCCAAAGCGCCGGCCGTCAACCCCAACTTTCCCTTCCCGGCGCCCGTCCCCACGAGCCCGAGCCTTGTGGCGGCGCTTTCCGATCTTTCGGACGCGCGCATGGATGAGCTGGCGAGCATGCGCCGCAAGCTTGCCGGTGCCGTTGATCCCGACGCCCCCAAAGCGGCGTTGGAGCCCTCGTTGGTGCCGTACTACAATCCGCTGTTCGCTGACCGCTTTAGCTGGGCGCTCGAGTTCCGCATTCGCTGTGGATCGGTCTCCTACGTGGTCAAGGACATCGACGGCATGGCCGATGCCTACGTGCGCGGCGGCACGTTCTCCTATGGCAAGAAGCTCACGTTTGTCCATTCACCTGAGGCCTTTGACGAAACATCGGCAAAGCTGCTCAACCTTGTTGTGACGACAGTTGCCTATCTCGATGACATCACAAGCTCGCGTTCGGCGTCGTACGACTTTGCCCGCAGCGGTTTTGTTGCCGAGCGTCAGTTGCCGCTGTCCGAGCATAGCATCGTATATGTGCTGGACCTGCTGCGCGGCCAGACCATCTCCTTTGAGCCCGCCTGGTCGCGGGGGATGACGACACATCGCACCTACGACGTGGCGGTTGAGCTGTCTCCGCAAGGGGAGGACGAGGCATCCGCTAAGCGCCCACCGCTGCTTGCCGCCAAAATCGCGCCGGCGGCTGGTGGTAGCTATGACCTGCGCCTGCCCGCCGATATGTACTGCTTTGCGTCGGGCGATGCCGCCTACTTGGTTGACACGCGCCGCGCGCGCCGTACCGACGCTGCATTTGCTCAGCATGCCGCACCTTTTTTGTCGCGCTTGCTGCCGTGCCGCACGCCCGCCCATATTGCCGCCGAGCAGGTGGGTGAGTTCTGCCGTATGGCGCTGCCCATTTTGCGCGACTACACCGACCTCACCGCGCCCGCCGCGCTCGATACCGTGGCACCCGAGCCGAGCTTTGCTATGGCGATCGGTGTCGACGATGGGCTCGTGACCTGCAAAATTACGGTTACCTACGGCGATTGGTCGGCGGATCTCTTTAGCCTGGGCGCTCCGGGCAGCCCCTTCGAAGAGCAGCGCCCCGGTGTGCCGCCCCGCGACGAGGTGGCGGAGTTTCGCGTTATGGATACGGCGGCCCTGTACTTCGATTTCTACGAGGGCGGTCTGGCGTTTGAGGAGCGCGATGACGCCCGCTTGTTCTGCCTGCTGACCGAGGGCCTGTCCGCCCTGTCCGAACTGGGTGAGGTCATGCTCAGCGACCGTCTGCGCCAGATCTCGGTCCGCCCCGCGCCCAAGCTCTCGGTTCGTGCGACCGTTAAGAGCAATCTGCTCGATGTCGAGCTGGGCGCGAGCGGGCTTTCGGCCGCGGACCTTGCCGTCTATCTCGATTCGTACAAGCGCCATCAAACGTTTGCGCGCCTTACGTCCGGCGACATCATTCGCCTGGACGAGGGGGCGCGCGCCGCGTTTGGCCTTGCCGAGGACCTGGGTGTCGATGCCGTCGACCTGCTCGACGGCGTGTCGCTTCCCGCGTCGAGCACCCTGTTCGTCGACAGCATGCTCGCACGCACGCCGGCGCTCGAGGCCGATCGCGACGCTGCGTTCCGCCGTACCGTTGAGCGCCTGGACACGCTCGGCAAGATGGACTTTACGGTGCCGGCATCGCTCAAGGCAACGATGCGCGGCTACCAGGTCGACGGATACCAGTGGCTCGGCTCGCTCGAACACCTGGGCCTTGGCGGCATCTTGGCCGACGACATGGGCCTGGGCAAAACGCTCCAGATGATTGCGCATATTCTGGCGCGCGTGGAGGCGGGGGACACCAAGCCCACGCTCGTGGTATGCCCGGCCTCACTCGTGTACAACTGGACTGCCGAGCTGGAGCGCTTTGCCCCGTCGCTCGATGTGTGCGCCATTGTGGGCGCCAAGGCTCAACGCCGCGTGCAGATCGCCGGCGTGGCCGAGCATAGCGTGGTCGTGACGTCGTATGACCTTATGCGGCGCGATATCGACGAGTACGTCGAGCAGGATTTTGCCCGCGTGGTGCTCGATGAGGCACAGTACATTAAAAATCCGCTCACGCAGGTGGCGCGCGCCGCCAAGCGTCTGCCTGCCGGCGTGCGCTTTGCCCTGACGGGCACGCCCATCGAAAACCGCCTGTCCGAGCTCTGGAGCATCTTCGACTTTTTGATGCCGGGCCTTTTGGGGACGCGCGAGTCGTTTGCCAAGCGCTTTGAGAGCCCCGTCGAGCATGCCGAGGGCGATAGCGCCGCTCGCCTGCAGGCGCTCGTGTCGCCGTTTGTGCTGCGCCGTGTTAAGGAAGACGTGGTGGCCGACCTGCCCGAGAAGATCGAAGACACCGTCATGGCGCAGCTTACCGGCGAGCAGCGCAAGCTCTACCTGGCCAACCAGGACCGCATCGCCCAGCAGGTGCAGCACCGCGAGGCTGGGGAGTTTAAGAAGGACAAACTCAAGGTGCTCGCCGAGCTCACCAAGCTGCGCCAGATCTGCTGCGACCCGCGTCTACACTACGAGGATTACAAGGCGGGGAGCGCCAAGCTCGATACGTGTATGGAGCTCGTGCACGGCGCACTCGACGGCGGGCATCGCATCCTGTTGTTCAGCCAGTTCACGGGTATGCTCGATATCATCGGTAAGCGCTTGGCCAGGGAGGACATCGCCTTCCTTAAGCTCACGGGCGCTTCGTCTAAGGAGAGCCGCGCCAAGATGGTCGCGCAGTTCCAAGCGGGCGAGGTTCCGGTCTTTTTGATTTCGCTCAAGGCGGGCGGCGTGGGCCTTAACCTGACGGCGGCCGACGTGGTCATCCACTACGACCCGTGGTGGAACGTGGCAGCGCAGGACCAGGCGACCGACCGCGCGCACCGTATTGGCCAGCAACATACCGTGACCGTGTACAAGCTCATCGCCAAGGATACGATCGAGGAGCGCATTATGCAGATGCAGGAGTCCAAGCGCGACCTGGTCAACAGCGTGCTCGGCGGCGACGGCATCTCGTCGGCGCTGTTTACCCGCGAAGATGTTCTGGCGCTGCTGGGCGGCGACGGGCGCTAACCCGCTCGGGCGGGGCCGTCAGGGCGGATAGCGCGCGCTGCCCCATCGTCCCCGCCCGTTATGTGTTCATTTGCAATGCCGTGGATGGTTTGTCTGCCTTTGGGCATAAGAACCATCAAGAACATTTGCACGTCAGCAAAGGAGAACATCATGGCGAAATTCTTTAAGGACCCCGACGGTAAGCTCATTGCCGCCCTTGGCAACGACGTTGCAACCCCTGCCGGTTGCACGGAACTGACCGCAAACACTGAGGACGCGGCGCACGAGAAGCACGTGCCTGTTGTCGAGACCGAGCGCGACGGTCACGTGATTCGCGCACGCGTTGGCTCGGTCGAGCACCCCAGCCTGCCCGAGCACTATATTGAGTGGATCGCCCTTGAGGCCGAGGGCCGCTTAGAGGTCCATTACCTTGAGCCCGGCATGAAGCCCGCGACGTTTTTTGCCGGCGGTTCCAAGACCGGTACCGTCTATGCCTACTGCAACCTGCACGGGCTGTGGTCCGCGACGTTCTAGGAGCGCGCCCCCGCTCGGGGTATCATAGCTAGCATATGCACATGCGAGCGCCGACTGCATCATGCGGCCGGCGCTTTTACTACGATTTCGATGGTTTACGACGGAAAGGGCTGAGCCATGAAGCTCGCGCTTGCACAGATCGATATGCGCCTGGGTGATATTGAGGGCATTTGCGGCCGCATCGAGGACCAGGCTCGTCTGGCCCACGAGCGCGGGGCGCGCGTGCTGTGCGTTCCGGCTCCGCTCTTTATGGGCGCCATGCCCGGTGGCCTGGTGGGCGCTGCCGACTTTGAGCACGACATGCTTGCCGGCTTGACTGGTGTCGCCGAGCGCATCCAGGAGCTTGACATGATCTGCATCGTGCCCGCGGCGGTTTCGTTTGAGGGTCAGCCGCTGCTTGACTATATGATGCTTAAGGATGGTCGCGTGGTGCCTGCGCGCGCAAGTATTGCCCTGCAGCGTGGCGAGAACAACGACACGCGTTGGGCGCCGCCGGTGTTCGACGTGGACGGCGTGCGCATCGCCGTGATTTTTGACTTGGACCGCGAACTCGAGATGCTGCCGACTGGCGTCGACCTCATTGCGTATTTCCAATTCAACGCGTTTGACATGACCGACCGCGAGACTGCTGCCATTGCCGCCGTTCGCAGCGGCGCCTACCGCAAGATCGCATCCAAGCGCAGCGTGTGGTTTGCCTGCATGGCGCCGGTCGGTGCCTATGACGAGTCGGTGTATACCGGCGGTTCGTTTGTGCTCGACGACTGCGGCCGCGTGGTGGCCCAGGCGCCGTGTTTTGAGGAGAGCCTGCTGGTTCAGGAGATTCAGCGCGGCGTGGTGCTCGATGCCCTGGAAGATCACGAACTGCCCGAGTTTCGTTCCGAGGAGTGGCTGTGGCAGGCGCTGGTGCTCGCTGTGCGCGACAACGCCCGAGCCCACGGTGCGTCGCGTGCTGTGGTGGCACTCGAGGGTGACTTGCCGTCGTCCCTGCTGGCGGCGCTGGCCGTCGACGCTCTGGGCCCGCGTAATGTGATTGGCCTGGTGCTGGGGCGCAACCGTATTTTTACGCCGGCGCAGGAGGAGGTGGAGGCCGCCCGCTGTGCCGCCGTCCGCGCCATCGCCGAGCGTCTGCACATTCGCACCGTCGAGCGCGATGCACCGGATGCGGCGCGTGTGCTCGATCGCGACGTGTCGGCGGGTGATGCCGAGCGTCTGCGCTCGCGCACGCTGGGCCTCATGCTGGAGGACACGGCGCTCGAGCTGGGTGCGATGGCGCTGAGCCCGCTTTCCAAGACCGAGTACGCGCTGGCGGCGCCCGCCCTTTCCGGCGGCTACCAGGGCGACTTTGCGCCCTTTGGCGATGTGTATCTGTCAACGCTTGAGTTTGTGGCACGTGTGCGCAACCGCACGTCTGCCGTGGTGCCCCAAGAGCTCGTGACGCTCAACGCGGTGGAGGATTGCATGGAGCGCGTGCTGGCGCAAGCGCTCTCGACGCTCGACGGTCCGGTCGACATGCTCGACCGCGCGGCGCAGCTGCTCGGTGGGCTCGAACCGGGTGAGGTCGATGGCGCGCTCGAGGCGCACGTGGACCGCAATCGATCTTTCGACGACATCCCGATGGCCGCTGGCAAGCCTGAGGCCTGCTCGCTGCTGCTGATGCTCGTTCGACAGGGTGAGGCTGCCCGCCGTATATTGCCGACGGCACCGATCGTCTCATCCCGCTCGTTTGCCGAGCGCTCTTGGCCGTACATGCTCGCCTGGTCCGACCTGGGGCTTAATGGCAAGGAGCGTATGTCGGTCGATTCGCTGGCGCGCGCCGAGGTGCGCCGTTTTGCTGACGAGGATACGAGCGAGCGCATGCGAAACGAGATGATGGGCGTGCTGGGCGAGCTACTGGGTATTTCGCCCGAGCAGATGGAGGAGCTGCGCTCCGAGGACGGTCAGCGTCGTTTGCACGAGGGAATGAAGAAGTTCGAGGGCGAGGTTCAGGACGCCATCGATAAGATGATGGGCGGTCAGGGCGGCTCGCAAGGTGGTCCCCAGGATGGCCCGATGTCGCATCCGCCGATAGATCCGAGGCAGTTCCCATTCTTCAGCCAAAACTAACTAAGGACTGGGATTTGCTCCCAACCCCGATACTTCAACTAAGCGTCTTGGCCCCGTTGTGTTATTCTAGAACAGACGTTCGTGAATGATGCGCGGGGCCTTGCCTTGCGCCGTACTTGTGGCGAGGGGAGGTTGGCTTGGTCATTTTGGGTATCGACCCCGGTTTGGCCCATACGGGTTGGGGGATTATCGAGGAGCGACGCGGCGAGGTTCGCTGCCGTGCCTACGGTTGTATCGAGACCAGCGCGGGCAGCCCGCTCGCGGTGCGTCTGTCGCATATCGCCCGCGACCTCAAGGGTGTCGTGGAGCGTTATCGACCCGATACCGCTGCCATCGAGAGCATCTACTTTGGCGCTAATGTCCGCTCGGCAATCCCCACGGCACATGCCCGCGGTGCCGCGCTCGTGGCGCTTTCGGAGTGCGCGCTCGAGATCGGCGAGTACACGCCTATGCAGATCAAGCAGGCTGTGGTGGGTACCGGTGCCGCAGATAAGCGGCAGGTCGCCTACATGGTGCGCACGCTCACGCAGCTCGATCACGACCCGCATCCCGACCATGCCGCCGATGCCCTGGCCTGCGCCATCTGCCACGTTAACCTCAGCCGTACCCGGGCGCTTACCGGCGGCGAGTTCTATCAACAGAGAGGAACCGGATACTGATGATCTCCCAGCTCCACGGAACGCTTGTCGAGGCCACGATGAGCTCTGCTGTCGTCGATGTGTCGGGCGTTGGCTTTGAGCTCGGCATCTCGGGCAGCACTGCGGCCACGTTGCCGACGCCCGGCGGCGAGGTCCGCCTCTACACGCGTATGCAGGTGCGCGAGGACGCCATGACACTTTTCGGTTTTTCTTCAAAGGATGAGCGCACGATGTTCGACCGGCTCGTGTCCGTCTCGGGCGTTGGCCCGCGCTTGGCGCTCGCCGTACTTTCCACCTATACCGTGGGACAGCTGTATTCCCTGGTGATGGCCGAGGACGACAAGGGCATGGCCAAGGTGCCCGGCGTGGGCAAAAAGACCGCCCAGCGCCTCATCTTGGAGCTCAAGAGCACCTTTGCCAAGGACAAGGGCTTTGTGCCGGTCGATGCGATCCCCGGTCAGGTTGCGATGCCCGTGCCCGCCGCCGCTCCTTCGGCGATCGATGACGCCCGTGCGGCACTCCTTTCCATGGGCTTTAGCCCGCAGGAGACCGATGTCGCTCTGAGCGGGTATGATGGGCAGGATATGCGTGTCGAGGATTTGCTCGGCGCGGCGCTTAAGCGACTCGGAATGGATGCGTGATGTGGGAAGCCGATGACTCTCAGGACCTGTGGGCGACGCCCGGCAACTCGCCGGCGGCATCCATGGCGCACGGCGAGCGCATGGTGGGCTCGGAGCTGACGGCCGAGGACCTCGATGTCGATCGCACTTTGCGCCCCCAGCGCCTGGACGATTACTGCGGCCAGGAGCATATCAAGCAGAGCCTGCGCGTGTTGATCGAAGCGGCGCAGAGCCGTGGCGAGACGCTCGACCACGTGATCTTCTCGGGCCCTCCGGGTCTGGGCAAGACCACGCTGGCTACGGTTATCGCCAACGAGCTGGGCGCTCAGATCAAGACCACGAGTGGCCCTGCCATCGCGCGCACCGGCGACCTGGCAGCCATCCTTACTAACTTGCAGCCGGGTGATGTGCTGTTTATCGACGAGATCCACCGCCTCAACCGTTCGGTCGAGGAGGTCCTGTACCCCGCGATGGAGGACTTTGCCCTCGATATCGTGATTGGCAAGGGTCCGGCGGCGCGCTCGATTCGCCTGGATATTCCCAAGTTTACGCTGGTGGCGGCAACGACCCGCTCAGGCATGTTGACCGGCCCGTTGCGCGACCGCTTTGGCATTTCATATCGCCTGGATTACTACACGGTCGAGGAACTCGCGCAGATTGTTACGCGCTCGGCGACTATCCTGGGCGTGACGATCGACCATCCCAGTGCACTCGAGATCGGCTCGCGTTCGCGCGGCACGCCACGTCTTGCCAACCGCCTGCTCAAGCGCGTGCGCGATTACGCACAGGTGCGCGGCAACGGCCCCATCGAGCTCGATATCTGTCGCCAGGCGCTCGAGTTCTTCGAGATCGATGAGCTCGGTCTGGACTGGATGGATATTCGCATTTTGGAGACGCTCGCTAAGACGTTCTCCGGACGTGCCGTGGGCCTGACAACGCTTGCCAGCGCGGTGGGCGAGGACCCGGGAACGCTCGAGGATGTCTATGAGCCCTATCTGCTGCAGTGCGGCTTGATGATTCGCACGCCCCAGGGCCGCCAGGCAACGCTTCGCACCTTTGAGCACTTGGGGATTGAACCTACCATTTAGGGCGCTTTGTTTTGGCGGGCTGTTAAGCTATCGCTGAGCATTGGATAAACATATCGCCATTCATCGGTTACGGGTGTTTTACTATTGCGCGCCCGTGCTATGCTGAATTGGTCTTTTTCTCATTCGGTAACGAAAGGACCGCCTATGCCTACTGACATCGAAATCGCACGTTCTGTCACGCCGCTGCCTATTACCGAGGTGGCCAAGAACGCCGGCGTCGACGTTAAGCACCTGATTCCGTACGGCTTCGACAAGGCTAAGGTCGATTATTCACTGCTCAACGAGCCGACTGATCACCAGGCCAAGCTCGTCCTCGTGACCGCTATCAACCCAACGCCTGCGGGCGAGGGCAAGACCACCACGACCATCGGTCTGGCCGACGGCCTGCGCCGTCGCGGCGTCAAGAGCGCCGTGGCCCTGCGCGAGCCTTCGCTTGGCCCCGTCTTTGGCGTTAAGGGCGGCGCTGCCGGCGGCGGCTGGGCTCAGGTCATCCCCATGGAGGATATCAACCTGCACTTTACCGGCGACTTCCATGCCATCGGTGCTGCCAACAACCTGCTGGCCGCCATGCTCGACAACCATATTCAGCAGGGCAACCAGCTTGGCATCGACGTTAAACGCATCACTTGGAAGCGCGTCGTCGATATGAACGACCGTCAGCTGCGCCACGTCATCGACGGTATTGGCGGTAAGGCCCAGGGCGTGCCGCGCGAGGACGGCTTCGATATCACCGTCGCCTCCGAGGTCATGGCAATCCTGTGCCTGTCTACGAGCATTAACGACCTCAAGGAGCGCCTGGGCGAGATTGTTGTCGGCTACAGCTATGCCGGCGAGCCCGTTCGCGCCCGTGACCTTAAGGCTCAGGGTGCCATGGCGGCCCTGCTTAAGGATGCGCTCAAGCCCAATCTGGTGCAGACGCTCGAGGGTACGCCCGCGTTTGTCCACGGCGGTCCCTTCGCCAATATTGCCCACGGCTGCAACTCCATCATGGCCACGCGTATGGCGATGCGCTTTGGCGATGTCGCCATTACCGAGGCCGGCTTCGGTGCTGATCTGGGTGCCGAGAAGTTCCTCGACATCAAGTGCCGCATGACGGGCGTTCGCCCCAGCGCCGTCGTGGTCGTCGCGACCGCTCGTGCGCTGAAGTACAACGGTGGCGTCGCCAAGGCCGACCTCAACGAGGAGAACCTCGAGGCACTCAAGGCCGGCATGCCCAACCTGCTGCGTCACGTCGACAACATCCAGAACGTTTATGGTCTGCCCTGCGTAGTCGCCATCAACCGCTTCCCGACGGACACCGAGGCCGAGCTTGCGCTCATCGAGTCCGAGTGTCAGAAGCTCGGCGTCAACGTTAAGCTTTCCGAGGTCTGGGCCAAGGGCGGCGAGGGCGCGCTCGAGCTTGCCGATGAGGTCATGCGTCTGATTGAGCAGCCGAGCGAGCTCAAGTTTGCCTATGAGGACGGCGCCGATGTGGCCGACGCTCTTGAGGCCATTGCCACCAAGGTCTACCGCGCCGACGGCGTCGACTTTACGCCGGCCGCCAAGCGCCAGCTCGCCGAGCTGCGCGAGAACGGCTTTGGCAACCTGCCGGTGTGCGTGGCCAAGACGCAGTACAGCTTTAGCGACAACGCCAAGGCCCTGGGCGCTCCCGAGAACTTCCGCATCACGGTGCGCGAGCTCAAGGTTTCCGCCGGTGCCCACTTTGTGGTCGCACTGACTGGCAGTGTTCTGACCATGCCGGGCCTGCCCAAGGTCCCCGCGGCCGAGAACATCGACGTCGACAACGACGGCAACATCACCGGCCTGTTCTAAGCCTGCTGTCCATAGCTGCTAGCCCGCCCCGCCGTGCCTACCAAGGCCCGGCGGGGCTTTTTTATCCTTAGGCCCGCGCATGTCTTGTAGATATCGACGGGCTCTGCCCATCATAGGCTTTTGCGCGGGTAGAATGCATGGATAACTTGATGCTCACGCGCGACGGAAAGGAATCGTTGCATGGATCAGGACAAGACAACCGTGATGGGCGGCTACGGTTCCGCGCAGGCTGGCGATAGCGCCGATGCGACCCGCGTTGTTCCCAACCGCGGTTATACCGACCCCGCCGCGACGCAGCCTTCTGCCGAGCCCACCCGGGTTATGGGCTATGGCGACACGGCGCAGGATTCTTATGCTGCATCTTCGCAAGGCCCCTATGGCAACGCAGCTCCGGACCCGTTTGATTATGCGCCGCAGGATTCTTATGCCGCCTCGACACCGAATCCCTATGATGACCTGCCGCAGAATCCCATTCCGCAGCCTCAGCAGACGACGTATATGCCTCGCACGGCGCAGCCTCGCTACGAGTCGCGCGAGCCGTATCGCGAGTACCCCAAGTCGATTCCGCAATATGGCGAGGACGAGGAGAAGAAGCCGTCGCGTTCGTCGAGCGTGATCAAGAAGATCCTCATCGTGCTGGCGATCTTCTTTGCGCTGTCGGTTGTGTTTGCCATTGTGTCGGGCATGCTCAACAAGCGAGGGAGTTCAACGGCTGATACCGCTGCCGAGCAAACCGAGTCCGCCTCGTCTAGCACCGTCGATCTGAGCGATATCCCGGGGCAGTACTGGTCCAACGCCAAGAAACTTCTCAAGTCGCGCGGCGCCAATCTTTCGAATGCCGTGGTCCTGACTGATGATGGCTCAACGCCCGTCATCGATGCCAACTGGGTCGTTACTTCTGCTTACTATAACGACAGCGGCAACCTCGAAATTCAACTCACGCACAAGAATAGCTCGGGCAACTCGCCCGACGGCCAAAGCGGTACCGACAGCTCGAGCTCCAATACGCTGGAGGACTTGAGCAACAAGGCACAGGAGTTGGGAGACAAAGCGCAAGAGCTGGGCGACACGGCGCAGAACCTGGGCGACACCGCTCAGAACCTGGGTGATATGGCGACGGATGCCTGGAACGCACTGCAAAACGGCATCTCGGGCGCGCAGGGAAACTAGCTGTTAAGCGGGCTACAGTTGCTCGGCCGGACGCTCGGGCGAGCTAAAGCCCGAGTCAAACGTAACGACGCATGAGGCATTGGGTCGGCGCTCGTGCACGATGCGCGTGACGAGCTCCAGCAGCTCCTCGTCGGATATGTCAAAGCCGTCGGGACGCACAAGGTCAAACGAAACGAACCCGTCGTGCTCGTGCAGGTCGTGGATGGAGAGCGCGGGGTCGATCTGCATGATGCCGCGCTTGACCCAGCCGCGCAGGTCGTCGCCGGTGGTGGCGATGGGGTCACAGTGCAACGTGATGCCGATGCCCATCTGGCGCTTGATGTCGTGCTCGATGGTGTCCAAAATCTCGTGGTGCTCAAATGCGTCGCCCTCGCCGGGCATCTCCACGTGGGCGCTGGCAAACTGACGACCGGGGCCGTAGTCGTGCACCATCAGGTCGTGTGTGCCCAAGACCTGCGGATAGGACATGATCTTGTCGCGGATTGCCTGAACGAGCTTGGGGTCGGGCGCTTGTCCCAGCAACGGGCTGATGGCGTCGCGCACTAGACCCATGCCGCTGATGCAGATGAAGATGCCCACACCCAGGCCTGCCCAGCCATCGAGGTCAAAGCCGGTCGTCTGCGAAATAAGCGCCGCCATCAAGACCGAACCCGAGGTGATGACGTCGTTTTTGGAGTCCTGTGCTGTGGCAATGAGTGTTTCGGAATCGATACGGTTGCCCAGCGCGCGGTTGAATGCGGCCATCCAGAATTTGACGAGCATGGACAAGACGAGAGCGGCTAGGGAGACCAGCGTGTAGGCGGTGGGGGAGGGCTTGATGATCTTGGTGACCGACTCGAGGATCAGGTTGATGCCGACGGCGCAAACCAGGACGGCGACGAACAGACCGGCTAGGTACTCGTAGCGGCCGTGGCCATAGGGGTGGCCTTCGTCTGCCGGGCGGCTGGCAAGGCGGAACCCGAGCAGGCTTACGATGTTGCTCGAGGCATCGGAGAGGTTGTTGAAAGCGTCGGCGATGAGGGAGACGGAGCCGGCGAGCAGGCCCGCGATGCCCTTGGCCAGGCACAGAGTGATGTTGAGGCCAATGCAGATGAGGCTTGCGGCGAAGCCCGCGTTGGTGCGGCAGGAGGTATCGACCGGCTCGCCCTCGCTGCCGGGAACAAGCGTATGTACCAGCCGATTTACAAATAGCATAGCGGTCGTCCTCACAATCATGTTTAAGGGGATAGTGTAGCTCGCGCGGAGGCGCTGTGCACCGATGCTCAGAAAATGCAGTAATGGTCTGCCGGTGCTAACGAGCGAGCCTTCTCGTCTGCCTGGGTGCTCGATTTTGGGCCACATGGGTATGGGCACGTGCTTACCTGCCCGACATACTTAATGTCGACAGCCCCAGTGCAAAGGAGGACGTATTCATGGACGAGATGTTTGCCATTAAATGCCAAAACTGCGGCGGCCCTATGTACTCACACCAGGCTAAACGCAGCTTTGAGTGCGCCTATTGCGGCACGGTCGTTCCGTGGCAGGCCGATGCGGGGGAGCCCAAGAGCGCCCTGGGCATTCGCCATACGCCACTGACGGTTGTCGATGGGCTGCTTAAGCTCACGCATGTGTCGCAGCTCGAGCGCCCGGTGGACCCCGACTGGTATTTCTTTAATGAGCACTGGCGCAATCAGTCGGTTCTGGAGCATCTGCTGTGGGAAGACCGCGGCACGGCCCAGGAGTTCCAAGAGGCCACGCACGTGAGCATCCCCTGTCCCTTCTGCGGAGCGTCCTTTGAGGGCGAGTCGACCCAGCGCGTGTTTGAGTGCCCGTCCTGCGGCAATAAGATCGGTGTCGCCGACCTGCTCAAGCCGGGGACGTTTAGCAAGCGCCTGACCATGGGCGTTGGTGCGGAATATGTGCCCGAGCAGGGTATTCCCTGCGAGATAACGCCGCAGCAGGCGCGCGCCAATGCGCTTGAGCTGGTGCGCCGATATCCAGACGCCTTTGCCGGTCACGATGTGGAAGACGCGATTCAAAACGACATGATGCTCTTCTACTTCCCCATGGCGCTCGCGGACCTGCGCATGATGGCGTCCTTCCCGGGCAAGGGCCTGAGCAAGGAGACCCTGGTGTACTACGAGGTGCTCGACTGGGCATATCCCAGGGCAAACTACCTGGACGTTCGCCTTATGGGCATTCTGGAGCCATGGGACTTTGCCAAGGTTGGGTCGTTCGACCCGGCCATGCAGGAAGGCGACTTCCGCGTTGTCTCCGTCGATGCGTCCACCAAGGACCAGGTGGTCATTGACAAGCTGGCGCTCGACATTGTTGGCAACGATGCCGAGACTTTCCTGGGGCTCAATAAAAAGAGCATCCGCACCTGGGCGCGCAAGGCCCGCAAGCACAAGGACGGCCTGGTTATGGTGCCGGTCTACTTTGTCGATCGTCCCGCGTCGGATGGACGTAATGGCGAGCAGGTGCGCATTGCCGTGAACGGCCAGACGGGCCGTGCGGCGGCGGTGGTGTTTAGCGACAAGCGCGAGACGCATATTGTGGCGCCGCTCAATCCGAGCCTGCATCTGTCCGGCGAAAGCACCGTTCACGCCACGCCCGTCGAGGTCAAATACATCAAATCGCCATTCCTGTACCAAATTGTGCGCCGTGGAGGCGACGAGCAGCCACGTCAGGTGGCAGCGGCTGCCGAGGGTTCCTACCGAGAAGAAAAACCCAAGCGCAAGGGATTGTTCGCTGCGATCTTTGGGAAGTAGGGAAGCGGAGCCGGGGCGTCGGGCTGCATCGCAAGGTCATGAGACGAATTTAAGACTGCTGGGAACGTGCTACCATTGCCGATAGCCTTAATCTTGTAAGAAGCGGAGGCCAGATTATGGGTTTTGCGGATCAGCAGCTTCAGCTTCAGGTACCGTATTCTCCTGACGACACGTTTAATGCCTTGAAGGCAGCTATGGAAAAGCTGCCTAAAGTAAAAGTTGATAGTGCATCGCCCACAACAAGAACAGTTGCAGCCGAGATTGGTATGAGCCTTTGGTCTTGGGGCGAAAATATCAGTATTTCGGTTGTTCCAGTTGAAGGCGGATCTGGCGTTACTGTCAAGTCGTCATCTAAGGTCAGGGCAAACGTATTAAACGGGGGCAAAAATGCAAAGAATATTGCCGAGATAGTCGATGCCCTATCGAAGGAGCTTGAGCGGTATCCGCAGGTTTCACAGACTATTGAGACGCTGGCGGATAGTGATTGATGTAGTTGCAAGGCTTGAGAGGCTTGCAACGCTGCGTGATAGTGGAGTGCTTACCGAGGAAGAGTTTGCTGCAGAAAAGGCAAAAATCTTTTTGTAATCAGACACGGTGGTTGGATTTGCATTCTATTATTGAACTTGGTTATACCAGGCTGAAAATATCGTGTGTAATAAAGGTGCGTAGTAGTCTCGTCTTGATTGGCAGATGTAAATAAACGGTGGAACGGCTGTAAAAGAGCCTTGCCACTGGGTAAAATCAGGATGTGCCGCGGAACCCGCTCCTCAGTCGGTCAACTTTGGAAGCGCGGGCAACGCAGGTGCTATCGTCTTAAAGGGTCGGCTGCAACCGACCCTTTTCTATGACTCCCTTCGCTATCCGTTACTGCTTATATTCCCGCCAGATCGAGTAGAGGTTCCGGGCAATGCCGGTCACATACATCGAGAGGCGCAGGATTTCAAGAAACAAGTTCATAGTTTGAATTGAGCCAGCATCTGCCCGAAGGTGCTGAGCTCGAACGGCTCATAAATGAGCGAATCGCCGTCCGCGGTCCTGTAGACCCCGCAGGGGAGGTAACGCCCGTCGGGGAGGATATAGAGGCTGGCTTCTTCCTTCAGTCCTACTGGAAATAGCGGAATCCCGTTTTCGTCCACTTGGAACTCGTCTATATTTGCGACCTTCCTCTCCATGATGCCTCCTGCCTTATTTCTTGAATGGCGCCCTAAAACAGGCAGCTCTCAATCAACTCTTTACCGCGCAGGGTGTCGACCCACTCCTGCGGGATGGCGTCGATGCCGTATGCCGTGCCTGCGAGCGCGCCGGCGACGGCTGCGGTGGTGTCGGCGTCGTCGCCTAGGTTGACGGCGGCAAGCACGCATTCTTCGTAGCTGTTGGTGTTCACAAAGCACCAGGCGGCAGCCTTAAGCGTGTCAAGCACGAAGCCGCCAGACCTGATTTCGTGCTCAGGCACGCCTTTCAGGTGGAGTGCCCACGAGGGGAGCGCGTCGTTCATCACGGTCCTCATCAGCTCGACAAATATGACGCATGCATCGGTTGACGTTCTGTGGGCGTGCGTAATCGCGGAGACCTCGCTGACCTCTTCGTCTGTCGCATCGGTGAACGCCAGGGGCGCGATGCACATGAGCGATCCGTTGCCGTTGTCGCGCTCGCCGGAGCCTCCTTTGCCGGTGTGCAAGGCGCGGGCGGTTGTGCCGCCGTAATCGAAAACGCCGTCGATTGTATACTCGTCACGGGCAATCCAGCCGACGAACTTGTCGCGCATGTCCGCGGTGTCGATGTGCCCGAGCTCCCTAATCGAGTCGCAGGTAGCAAGCGTCATGGACGTGTCGTCGCTCCAGGTGCCGTCGGGCTGCCCATGCGTGCCGTAGCCGATCATGTCGGTGCATTCGAATGTGCCGCGGGGCCTGAACTCGTAGGGAACGCCCAGCGCGTCGCCGACGGCAAGCCCATAGATGCAGTCGCGCAGTGTCGTTTTCGGTCTGTCTGTCATGGAGCGCTCCTCTTATGTCGGGGGATATGAAACGCCGTCGGGGGTATCGGTCGCAACGTGCTGCTACCCTTGCGCTTCGCCATTAGTCGCTTCGTTGATGGCGCGGTACTCGGCACTCAGCTCGCGCGCCAGCTCTTCCTTGCTTGGAAGATACGGCAAGTATTTGGCGGCAAACACTTGGTCGTTGTCTTCGGGCAGCGTGTACTCGACAATCGAGTCGCTTTTGTCCGCGCAGAGCACGATGCCTATAGGCGGATTGTCGCCTTCGTTCATGAGCTCGCGCGTGTAGTAGTTCACGTACATTTGCATCTGGCCCAGGTCCTGATGCGTAAGATCGTCCGTCTTAAGGTCGATGAGCACGAAGCAGCGCATCAGATAGTTGTAAAACACAAGGTCAATATAGAAATGGCGCCCATCAAAGGTGATGCGCTTTTGGCGCGCCTCGAAAGCGAAACCACGGCCAAGCTCCAGCAGGAACTTCTGAAGATGCGTGATGAGCGCCTGCTCTAGATCGCTCTCGCGAAACGCAGTATCGTCCGAGAAACCTAAAAACTCCAGTACATATGGATCGCGGATGATATCCTCGGGGCGACGAGCCGGGGCGCTCTCTTGGATTTCCTGGGTGACGGCCTCCTTGTCCTTGCTGGCAAGCAGGCGCTCGCGGAACATGGTGTTGATCTGACGCTCGAGCTGACGCGTGCTCCAACGAGAATCGGCGCATTCGTTCATGTACCAGGCGCGAGCATCAGGGTCGGGAATGCGCATCAACCTGCGGTAATGAGTCCAGCTCAATTCGCTACGCAGTGCGTCGCGAATTGGAAACGCAAGAAAGAACTGACGCATATTGCGAAGGTTTGCGATGCCAAAGCCTCTTCCGAAATCCGCGGTAAGCCTTCTGGAGAGGCCTGCAATCAATGCCTCTCCATATGCTGCGCGCTCCTCTCCGCCCTGTTCATCAACAATGCTCTTGCCGATTTCCCAATATGCCTCAACCATCGCAAAGTTAACGGCGGTATAGGCCTTGTCGCGAGCGGCGTTTAGAATCGAGGAAACCTGCTTGTAAAAAACTTCTGGCACGATTGCCGATTCTCCACGGTTTACCAGTTCGCCCATCACTGTCGCCCCACTTTCCTCTTATGGAATGCATCTTTATCGCATTTAGTTTAAAGTCTCGCGCGGACACGAATTGCTGTGCTGTCTGGCACCTTCGCATGGGAGCCTTGCGGTGACTAAAATGTGACCATAGAGGCAGTTTTAGCGAACCCCATGGGAGTGACACGCATGGACAACAACACCTTGCTGTTTCAGGACAAGGGTTCGGGTAGGTTTAAAGACGTCAAAATTTACCCTAACCGTATCGAGGTGCTCAAGAAGGGCGCTTTCGGCGGCAAGCACACCGAGATTGTCTACCTTAAGGACATCACGGGGGTCAACAGGATCAAGGGCCGCGACGTTTTTCTGCGTAACAGGCTGTTGACTGCCTGTGTCTTTAGCCTCAGCAGTCACGCGAGGGCGCAGGAATTCGTCAACGTGCTCAATATGGTGATGTGACCGGGCGCTTTCGAACACAAAAAACCGGGATGCAAGGAGTCGCACCTTGCATCCCGGCTGAGCTAAAACGGCGCTGCTGCATGCCGTTGGAGCTTTAGCGCTTGATCTCGATATCGTCGAGCTTGACGTCCATGGCCTCGGTCTTGGCCTTGGCGATATCATCGGCAAACTCCAGGGACTTCATCATGGTCTCGACGGCGTCCTTGTGCTCTTCGACATTGTCGATGCGCACGTACACGCTGCCGCCGTCAACGTCGGTGAAGTACTCGGTCGTCACGCCGCCCGTGTGCGTGTAGGAAGCGTTGCGCCAGGTCTTGCCGTTGTACTTAACGGGATCATTCTCGGTCCACTCAAAGTCGGTCTTCCACTTGGCCTCGTAGTCAAACAGCTCGTCGGCGTTCTTGTCAGGGTCGAAGACGGGGATGAAGCGGTCGCTGGCGTGCTCGCTCTTGGTGAACTTAAACTGGGCCCTGTCGGCCGTGTCGCCGGCAACGTCGGTAATCTCGACGCCCTCGGGGACCTCGACCTTAAACCAAATGAAGTCGGTCCTCATATCCACGGTTGGCTTTTCCGCGCCGCCGCCACCGCTGCTGCCGGTAGCGCCACCGCTTCCGCCACAACCCACCAGGGCAACCGCGGCAAAGAGGCTGATGCAGAGGGTGAGAATCGCTAAGGCCTTCTTTTTCATGGTCGTGTCCTCCTCAATCTGTAACCGCCCATGGATTACCTGCCTTTACTGTACGCGTGGACGGCTCGCTAGGGTGGGCCATGTGTCCCATTCTGAGGGCCGGATTTGCGCCGTTAAGTGGCAATATGCGCGGGTGTAAAAGAGGGGAGGGCCGATACTGTCGGCCCTCCCCGGGTTGGGTGCCCGTTGTTTTAATGGGGCGCATGTGCACGGGTGCGCGTAGGCGCGTGCGGGTGTCCCGTTACTTGATCTCGATGCTCGAAATCTCGACTTCGCGTGCCTCGGAAACTGCCTCTTCCATGTCATCGGGGAACTCGATGGAGTTGAGGAGCGCCTCGGCTTCTTTCTTGTGCTGGTCGAAGTTCGAGATGAGGACGTAGACGCTTCCCGGCTCAACATCGGTAAAAAGCATGGTTGAGATGCCACTGTTGTCCTCGTATGTTCCGACGAGCCACGTCCTGCCGTTATACTCGACGGACCCGCCATCCTTCCACTGGAACGTATCCCCCTTCTTTTCCGCCTGGTCGGCGTGGGATTCCTCGGCCGTCAGCGCTTTTTTCCAAACGGGGATAAAGCGATCGGCCGAGGCGTTCTCGTCTTCGGGGAAGGTGAGCTGGACCCTGTCGGCATTCTTGCCGGCGGAGTCGCTTACGCCAACGCCCTCGGGCATCTCGACCTTAAACCAGATAAAGTCAGTCTTTTCGGCGACGGGGGCCTTTTCCTTGCCTTCGCTCTTTGAGGTGCTGCCGCCTCCGCCCGATGCGATCCCGCCGCAGCCTACAAGGGCAAACGCGGCAAAGAGGGCGATGCAAAGGGAAAGGATCGATAGGGTCTTTTTCTTCATGATGGTGTCCTCCTTGTCTGTCGATGACATCGTGTGCCGCGGATTGCTGGGGCGGCGGTTGCGCGTGCACATGATGACTTTGTTTGCTGTGCGGTTATTCCTCCATTCGTCGTCCGGTGCCGTGATGAGCGTTGCCCCAACATAGGGCTCCTTACCTATATGTATGCCCCAGCTTGTGCTGCCCGGGAGTCTCGAAAGGTGGACCATGTGTCCCATGTTTGGGGCGCTGGGCGCATGGGACGGCACGGCTCAGCATCGTCTTTTCCATGTTGCGCAACAGCGTCTTGGGTGGGGGCGTATAGACTTGGCTGTGACAAAAGCTAAACCACGAAAGGTCGAACGATGTTCTGTCAAAAATGCGGACAGCAAGTTCCCGATGGATCGACGTTTTGTACGCACTGCGGGGCCTCGCTGGCGGGTGGTTCCGTGCCGACGCCTACGGGCGCTGGTCCTTCCTCTGCCCCGGGCCTAACCCAGTCGATGCCGCCGGTCGCGCCTGTGCCTCAAAAGCCTAAGAGCAAGGCGCCGGTCATTATCGCTGTGGCATGTGCTGCTGCGGTCCTCATCGGTGGCGGCACGGTGTTTGCACTCACGATGCTTAACGGGTCCAAGAGCTCTGGCACACAAATCTCGATGATCGATACCGGGTCTTCGGACGAGAAAGATTCTTCTGCCAAGAAGAAGAGCGACAAGTCCAAGTCCAAGGAGTCTGCGTCGTCGGATGACGAGGCCGTTCCCGAAGACGAATCGGCATACTACGGCTCGGGCGATTCGGACGATTACCTAACCGACGTGTATACGTACACGAACGACATGCATCCTTATAGCATGTCGATTCCCAATCGCTTTGAGATGGAAGATACTCCCAGCGGCAGTGGCGCCAGGTATGAGGATCCGGAGACGGGCTTTGTAATCAACCTGTTTGGCTACGTCAACATTAACGACGAAACCTCGCACGAGATGTTCGTCAACGCGGACACCTCGGGCAAGGCTGACCTCTATACCGCGGAGGGCGACAACTGGTACGTGGTTTCGTGGCGCGAGGGCGACACGATCATTTACGAAAAGACGATCGTCACGGATTCGACGATTGCCACGGCGCATTTGGAGTACTCGACTGCAAACCGCGACATGGGGTCGAAGATTATCGACACGCTGCTGCCGACGTTTCAGGTGGACTAGGCACCCGCGCCTATAGCAGGCAATCGGAAACGCCGATAGCCAGAGCTCCTGACAGCCTTTGTCTTATGGGCTAGACTGACTTGGACAAGATCGATGAATGGGACAACCGCTTCCTGGCGTCGTTGTCCCATTTTTTATTATGCGTGCGGCCCGTGGTGGCCGGCGCGGTGGGCAGAGGTGTTTCGATGAGCCAAGAGATGATGGATAAAACCTGCCGAGGGTTTGCCGAGGCGCTTGCCGCGCGCGAGCCGGTTCCCGGCGGCGGTAGCGCGAGCGCCTTTGTGGGCGCACTGGGCGCCTCGCTGTGCGGGATGGTCGCGCGCTACGGCGCAACCAACCCCGCGCTTGCCGATCGCGCAGACGATCTGACGCGCGCATTTGCCCAGGCAGACGAGCTGGCTCAGGAGCTCGTGGGTCTGGTCGCCGAGGACGTTCGTGCGTATGGCCAGGTGTCTGCGGCATACGGTATTCCTCGTGATGACCCGGCTCGACCAACTGCGATTCAAGATGCGTTGCATGTGGCAGCCATGCCGCCGTACCGCATTATGGATGCGTGCGGTCGTGCGCTGGCGCTGCTTGAGGACATGGCAGACAAGGGCTCGCGCCAGCTGCTGTCCGACGTGGCGTGCGGTGCCGTGTTCTGCCGCGCCGCCATGCAGGGTGCGAGCCTGACGCTCTTTGCCAACACCACATCTATGAAAGACCGGGCGCGCGCCGAGGAACTCGAGGCAGCGTGCGACGATCTGCTGGATACGTGGCTGCCGCGCGCCGATGCGCTGGCGCGCCGCGCCGCCGACGCCGCAAGGAAGAGGGGATAGCCATGGCCGAGCTGCTCAAGGGTGCTCCCGTTGCCCGTGCTTTGACCGAGGAGCTCGCTGCTCGCTGCGCCGCCCTGCGCGAACGGGGCATCGTGCCGACACTGGCCATCGTTCGTGTGGGCGAGCGCGAGGACGACCTGTCCTACGAGCGCGGCGCCCTCAAGCGCTGCGAGAAGGTTGGCATTGAGGCTCGCCGCGTTTTGCTTCCTGCCGATGTTTCGCAGGATGAGTTGCTGGCGGCTATTAAGGGCATCAATGCCGACCCCGCTGTTCACGGCTGCCTGATGTTTCGTCCGTTGCCCGCTGGGCTTGATGAGGATGCAGTTGCCGCGGCACTCGATCCCGCCAAGGACGTCGACTCCGTGACACCGGTTTCGCTGCTCACCGCGCTTTCGGGTCGTGGCGAAGGCTTTGCTCCCTGCACGGCCGAAGCCGTGTTGGCTTTGCTGGACCATTATGGCGTTGAGCTGGATGGGGCCAAAGTTGCCGTTGTCGGTCGGTCCCTAGTGATCGGCCGTCCCGTTGCCGCCATGCTTGCGGCTCGCAACGCCACGGTGACGACGTGCCACACGCATACGCGCGACCTTGCTGCCGAGTGCTGTGCGGCCGACATCGTTGTTGCCGCGGTTGGACGCGCGCGCACGATTGGCACGGATGCGGTTCGCGAGGGCCAGACGGTCATCGACGTGGGCATTAACTGGGACGAGGCCGCCGGCAAGCTGGTCGGTGACGTCGATTTTGATGCTGCGGAGCCAGTTGTTGGCGCCATCACGCCCGTGCCGGGCGGCGTGGGCGCTGTGACAACGGCGATTCTCGCCAAACACGTGATTGAAGCGGCGGAGTGCGCATCGAAATAGGCGTTTTAGGCTGTATAGAGGGTCAGTTATATACCCACTGTGCAAAAAACGCCAAATATGAGTACTGTTGCAAAGATAGTCACATATGTTTTATGACATTTGGGCTTCCTAATGATATGCATTATCGTTAGGAAGCTCATTTTATTGAACCTATGGGGAATAACGTTGTCTTGCTTGGTGGCGCGCGCAGACGTGGTGTAAGAGCGTCCCGAGGTCCGTCG
>NZ_QROQ01000019.1:0-48144 GCF_003475115.1 Collinsella sp. AF37-9
TGTACGGATGAATGTGGGAGGTGTTCGGATAAAGTCGATAATCAAGGTACCTTTGTGGTGGTTTTCCAGTTTGCCAACGATATACGCGCCGGCAAAAAAGTCTGCTATACTCTTTCCCGCTGTCCCCATCGTCTAGCGGCCAAGGACGCCACCCTTTCAAGGTGGATATCGCGGGTTCGAATCCCGCTGGGGGCACCATTTGAAACGAGAAGCCCGTTACCCCCGCGGTGACGGGCTTTTTGCTACCCCAACGCCGGGATTCGAACCCGACAGGGTGCGGAGCTGAGGAAACGCGCAAGCGTTTTCCAGCGCAGCACGCAAGGAGCGGAGCGACACAGCGAATGCGGGCGGCGCCAGCCGCACGCGGACATCCCGCTGGGGGCACCACAGAATCTGAGAAGCCCGTTACCAATTCGGTGACGGGCTTTTTGCTACCCATACGCCGGGATTCGAACCCCGAAGGCATAAAATCACACTGTCATCCAAGGGCCCGTGGACAAAAAATAGCAAATATGAGTACTGTTACCAATTTAGTAACAGCGATTTCATGCCATCAGAAGGCGATTTGGACACAAGGCGTCCTACGGCGGAGGAATTGCAGGCATTTATCAGCTAAGTACTTGGACATATGTTGCGTAACACTGCATATTTTGCAAAAAGATAATGCTACAGGGCTTGTGACAGTACTCATATTTGACGTTTTTTGCCCACGACCCCTTATTGTGTGGGCGAATCAGTTGCAAAGCGGGATCCAAAGCGTCCTTCGCAAACAAATAGCCGGGGCCCGCGCGATGCGGACCCCGGCTCAACACCGTGACGATATGTCAGTTACGCTCTACACGTAGAACAGGATGTCGTCGTAGGTCGGGACCGGCCAGTAGTCGGCGGCCACGATCTCCTCCATGGCGTCCACGGCAGCACGCAGCGTATCCATAGCGGGAACGACCTCGTGCGCGTACACGTTGGCCTGCTCCTGGCCATCGAGAGCCTCGGCCTTCTGATGTACGGCGTCGAGCGCCTTGATGGAGTCGTTGATGGCGGTGATACCGTTGCAGAGCTTGTTGAGCGTGTTCTGCTCGCACTGCATGGCGGCCTCAGCACCGGCGGCACGAATAGTCTCAAGGCCCTTAGCGACCTTGGTAGCATAGGCGGTAATGACCGGGCGATAGGTACGACGCGCCTCGCGAACCATCGTGGTAGCCTCGATGTTCATGAGCTTGTTGTACTTCTCGAGCTTGCAGTCATAGCGGCACTGAGCCTCGGCCTTGGTCAGGACGCCCGTCTCCTCAAAGAGCGCAATGGCCTTATCGGAAACAAAGGCGGGAAGAGCGTCGGCCGTGGTCTTGTTGTTGGCAAGGCCGCGCTTCTCGGCCTCGATGGGCCACTCGTCAGAGTAACCGTCGCCGGAGAACAGGATGCGCTGGTGATCGGTCAGCACCTTCTTGCAGTACTCGAGCGCGGCGTCCTGGAACTTATCCTCGGGCGTACCCTCGAGTGCGTCGGCGAAAGACTTGAGCGACTTGGCCACGGCAGCATCGAGCACCAGGTTGGAGTCGGAGACGTTCTGCTCGGAGCCGCAGGCACGGAACTCGAACTTGTTGCCGGTGAAGGCGAACGGGGAGGTACGGTTGCGGTCGGTGTTGTCCTGCATCAGCTTGGGCAGGGTATCGGCGCCCAGGTCGAGCACGCCGCGCGTGGCATGGACGGAAGCCTTGCCATCGATGATCTTCTCGACGACCTCGGTAAGCTGGTCGCCCAGGAAGATGGACATAATCGCCGGAGGAGCCTCGTTGGCGCCCAGACGATGATCGTTGCCGGCCGAGGCAACGGAGGCACGCAGGAGCTCCTGATAGTTATCGACGGCCTCGATCACCGCGGTGAGGAAGACGATGAACTGCAGGTTGTCGAGCGGGGTGTCGCCCGGGTCGAGCAGGTTCTCGGACTCGGTGCCAAGCGACCAGTTGTTGTGCTTGCCCGAACCGTTGATGCCCTCGAAGGGCTTCTCGTGCAGCAGGCAGACCAAGTCGTGGCGGGAGGCGATGAGCTTCATCTTCTCCATCATGACCAGATTCTGGTCGATGGCCTCGTTGACCTCGCCGTAGACAGGGGCGAGCTCATGCTGGCAGGGAGCGACCTCGTTGTGCTTGGTCTTGGCAGGAATGCCAAGCGCCCACAGTTCATCGTCCAGGTCCTTCATATAGGACGAGACGGTGGGGCGGATAGCGCCAAAGTAGTGCTCCTCGAGCTCCTGGCCCTTGCAGGGAGCAGCACCAAAGAGGGTGCGCCCGGTGATGACCAGGTCCCTGCGCTTGCGGTAAGCGTCCTTCTTGATCAGGAAGTACTCCTGCTCATCGCCCACGGAAGGAACGACCTTCTTGGGGGTCTTACCAAACAGCGCCAAAACGCGCTTGGACTCACGCGAGAGTGCGGTCATGGAGCGCAGCAGCGGGGTCTTCTTGTCCAGGGCCTCGCCCGTGTAGGAGCAAAAAGCCGTGGGGATGCACAGGACATCGTCCTTAATGAATGCGGGGCTGGTGGGATCCCAAGCGGTGTAGCCACGGGCCTCGAAGGTGGCACGCAGGCCGCCGTTGGGGAAGCTGGAGGCGTCCGGCTCGCCCTGGATGAGGTTCTTGCCCGTAAACTTGGTAATGGCGGTGCCGTCGTGGTTGGGCTCGAGGAAGCTGTCGTGCTTCTCGGAAGTAATGCCCGAAAGCGGCTGGAACCAGTGCGCGTAGTGCGTCGCGCCCTTGGAGATGGCCCAGACCTTCATGGCGTGGGCAACGGCGTTGGCCACATCCAGGTCGAGCGGCTCACCGTCCTCGAGGGTTGCAGCAAGGCGCTTCCAAATGTCCTTGGGGAGGTAGTCCTTCATGACTTCCTCAGAGAACACCATGGTCCCGAAGCGGTCAGTAAGTTCGGCCATACGGAACTCCCTTCGTATCGGCACCGCGTGAGAAGCGGTGTTGATTACTAACGAACGAGTCATAGATTAGGCTCGTCGTGTTTCCGCAACATTACCGTTATGTTGCTGTCACGAAACCAATCAATGAGGTTACCGCATCGCGGCGGCGTTGCCGCCCTCAACAGCCAATCAACTGTATAAATTGCAGACCTCTCCCCATGGTTTAAGGGTAGTCAATTTGGGATGGGGCTCTATTAACTGGTATTTCGCATCAGATACCAGTCTTTATAGCCCCATCCTAGATTGACCGCTCTGCTATAGGGAATGTCGATAGCAAGGCATCTTTGATTGGTATCCCCGAATAGCGAGTGAAACTCCACCGTGACACAGTGGTGCTGTAGAATCCTTACAACACATCACGCTATTACGTATCTAAAGGAGCACGATATGCGCGTCGACGAGGTTTTTAAGCAGGCAGCATCCCAGGGCACCGCACCCGTTTCGTTTGAGATGTTCCCGCCCAAGGGCGAGCTTACCCTCAACACGGCTCGCGAGGTGGCAGGCAATCTGTGCAAGCTTTCGCCGAGCTTTGTCTCGGTCACCTGCTCTGCCGGCGGCTCGGGCAACGGCGCCACCACCGCCCCCATCGCGCAAATGATTACGAGCGAATTCAATACGCCCTCGGTGGCGCACCTCACCTGCGTTGGCCGCACGCATGCCGATATCGCTGCCAAGATTGATGAATACCGCTCTGCCGGCGTAGAAAATGTACTGGCCCTGCGCGGCGATCTTCCCGTCGGCGCGACTGAGGACGACAAGCCCGCGTCGGACTACGCCTACGCCCGCGACCTCATCCCTGAGCTCGTCGACGCCGGCTTTTGCGTGGGCGCCGCAGCCTACCCCGAGGGCCACATTGCCTGTGAGGACCTCAACGCTTCGGTCGAATACCTCAAGCAAAAACAGGACGCCGGCGCGAGCTTCTTTGTGACGCAGCTCTTCTTTGACAACGAGTGCTTCTACCGTTTCCGCGAGCTTGCCAACAAGGCAGGTATCACCGTGCCCATTACCGCGGGCATCATGCCGTTTATGGGCAAGTCGCAGATCAGCCGCATGGTCTTTATGTGCGGCGCGTCGCTGCCCTCCCCCGTCATCAAGATTCTCGCCAAGTACGAGAACGACCCCGAGAGCCTGCAGGCAGCCGGTGTAGATTATGCCGCCCGTCAGCTTTGCGACCTTAAGGAGCACGGCGCCGACGGTCTGCACCTGTACACTATGAATCGTCCTGCAATCGCCGCAACCATTATGGAGCGCCTGGGGTAATGGAAAAACCGCACATCGATACAACCGCTGTCGAAGTGCCGGCCGACCTTGCGTCGCCGGCGCTTTATCGTATCGATGATGCCCACCACCCCCGCGTCGATCGTGCCGAGATGCTGCGCTATCTGGGCTACAGCGGTCAGCAAATTGAGCCCGAGCTGTCGCAGCGTATTGAGCTTGTCGTTGAGCGTCTGGAGCTAGACATTGAGCCCCGTGGCGTGCGCCGTGTATTTGCCATCGATGCCACGGGCGTGGACGAGCAGGGCGAGCCCTGCATCCGCTTGGTTGGCACCAACGTTGAGCTGCGGGGTCGCGACATCTATCGACATCTCAAAGATGCCCGCCTTGCCGCGCTCATGGCATGCACCCTCGGCATGGACGCCGAGCGTCGCCTGCGTACCACGGGAGCCCAGCAGCCCCTGGAGGGAGCCGTACTCGACGCCGCATGCTCTGCCTATGTAGAAGCCGCCGTCGAGCAGATGGACCAGCAGGTCAAGGCTGCGGCCGCCGCACACGGACTCGCCGGTAACTGGCGCTTTAGCCCCGGCTACGGCGACTGCCCGCTTACGGCCCAGCGCTCGATCGTGGCTGCACTCAACGCCACGCGGCTCATCGGACTTACCGTCACGCCTACCAGCCTGCTCATGCCCACCAAGAGCGTGACCGCGGTGATCGGTCTGTTCGATGGCGAGGTCCACGACGCCCAGAGCCGCCCCACCTGCACTATATGCCGCATGCGTGAGCACTGCCGCTTCCGCGCCGCCCACACCACCTGCTATTCCAGCCATTAGGAGCCTTCGATGTTTACTCCGCTTATCACTCATGATCTGGACGGCGCCGCGCTAGCGGCGCCCGTTGATGCTGCCCGTCGTAATGGTGCCGCGTACAAGACGCGCACAATTGATGACCTTCGCATTAAGGACGATCGCCTGCGTGCGGCCATCGAGGGCACGGGACACCTGTTGTTTGACGGCGGCATGGGCACCATGCTGCAGGCGGCCGGCATGAAGGCAGGCGCCCTGCCCGAGCTGCTCAACTTTGAGGAGCCCCAGGTTATCACCGATATCCAACGTCAATATGTCGAGGCCGGCTGTGACGTGATCACCGCCAACACCTTTGGCGCCAACGCCCACAAGCTCGACGGTGCCGCCACCGTGGCAGACGTCTTTGCCGCGGCCGTCGCCTGTGCCCGCGAGGCCGGCGCCCGCTACGTCGCCGGTGACATCGGCCCCATCGGCGCGTTGCTTCGTCCCTTAGGCACCCTCAGCTTTGACGAGGCCTATGACCTCTTTGCCGAGGAAGTTCGCGCCGGCGTCGATGCGGGCGTGGACCTCTTTATTATCGAAACCATGACCGACCTAGCCGAGATCAAGGCGGCCGTCCTCGCCTGCCGCGAGAACTCCGACCTGCCCGTCTTTGCCACCATGACCTTTGAGGAAGACGGGCGCACCTTCCTGGGCACGAGCCCCGAGGTTGCAGCCATCACGCTCGACGCTATCGGCGCCGACGTCCTGGGCATCAACTGCAGCCAAGGACCGGCTGAGCTCCGGGGACTCGCCGCACGTATGCTCACCGTTACCGACAAGCCCGTTATGGTGCAGGCCAACGCGGGACTTCCCCATGTGGACGACGACGGCAACACCGTCTTTGATATCCAAGCCCCCGAATACGCCGAGGCCGTCGCCGGCATGATCGCCGACGGCGTAAGTGTTGTAGGCGGCTGCTGCGGAACCACACCGGCGCACATGGCCGCCCTGCGGACGCTTATCGACAATCACACGCCCAGCCCGCGCCGCCGCAAGCCCAGCATGTCGGTCACAAGCGCCCAGACGGTCGTGGACCTTCCCTGCGACGGCCACAAGATTGCCGTCATCGGCGAGCGCATCAATCCCACCGGCAAAAAGCGCCTGCAGCAGGCCCTGCGTGACGGCAACCTGGACTACGTCGTGAGCCAGGGCATCAGCCAGCAGGAACAGGGCGCCGATATCCTGGACGTCAATGTGGGCCTGCCCGAGATCGACGAGGTCAAGATCATCCAACAGACAACCGAGCTGCTCCAGGGCTCCACCTTGCTGCCGCTGCAGATCGACTCCACCGATCCCGCCGCTGTCGAGGCCGCCGTGCGCCGCTACGCCGGCAAGCCCATCATCAACTCGGTCAACGGCAAGCAGCAGATCATGGATGAGATCTTTCCGCTGGTCGCCCACTACGGCACCAACGTCGTCGGCCTCACACTCGACGAAGGCGGCATTCCCGATACCGCCGAGGCTCGCTTCGCCATCGCCGAGCGCATCGTGGCCGAGGCTGCCCGCTACGGCATCGGCCCGAACCGCATCCTCATCGACTGCCTGGTCATGACCGCCTCGACCAACCAGCGCCAGGCTGAGCAGATCCTGCGCGCCATGTCCCTGTGCAAGGAGCGCCTGGGCGTCAAATGCGCGCTCGGCGTATCGAACATCAGCTTTGGCCTGCCTGCCCGCCCGCTGCTGGGCTCGGTCTTTTTGGCTGCCGCCTTCGGCGCGGGCCTGGACGCCCCCATCATGAACCCGGGCTCCAAGCGCTTTATGGACACCGTCTACAGCTATCGCGTCCTGAGCGTTGAGGACGAGGGCTCGACCGGATACATCGAGCGCTATGCCGGCTGGACCGATCCGTATAAGATCGCCGCCAACCCGGCAGCAGCTCAGGCCGCATCGACCGACACCGTGCCCGCTGCCGGCACCGCCGGCACCGACGGCAACGACGACCCGATTCGTCGCATGGTCGTCTCGGGCCGCAAAGGCGAGATCGCTGCCGAGACCGAGCGTCTGCTGGCAGACCACGACGCCATGGACCTTATCAACAACCACTTTATCCCCGCCCTCGACGAGGTGGGCGTCCTCTTTGACCAGGGCAAGTTCTTCTTGCCGCAACTCATGGCCTCGGCCGAAGCCGCACGCGTGGGCTTCGACACCATCAAGCGCCTGATGCCCGCCGGCGAGATCGCCGACAAGGGCAAGATCTGCGTGGCCACCGTCAAGGGCGACATCCACGATATCGGCAAGAACATCGTCAAGATGCTGCTCGACAACTACGGCTACACCGTCTTTGACCTAGGCCGCGATGTCGACCCGCAAGAGGTGCTCAAGACCGTGCAGGAGCGTGACATCAAGCTCGTCGGCCTCTCGGCGCTTATGACCACCACGGTCGTCGCCATGGAAGAGACCATCAAGTTGCTCCATGCCGAGGTTCCGGGCGTCAAGATCATCGTGGGCGGCGCCGTGCTCACCCCCGAATACGCCAAGCAAATCGGCGCGGACTACTACGCCAAGGACGCCGCCGAGAGCGCTCGTATCGCCGAAGAGGTCTTTGGGAAGTAACACAACGGAAACAACCGAGCACCAAAACGTGCCGCACGCGCCACTTGGCACGTGCGGCACGTTAGAATAGATAAGACTATGCTCGTTTTGGCAGATAGGAGCGCAAGGATGGCGATCACGCCCGCAGAAATCGCGGAAACCCGCGGCATGGTTGAGGAACAGAACCTCGACATCAGGACCATCACCATGGGTGTTTCGCTCATGGGTTGCGGTGACGAGAACCTCGACCGCATGTGCACGAAGATCTACGACCATGTGACGCACACGGCTGAGCATCTGGTCGAGACCGCCGAGAACCTCGAGCGCGAGTACGGTATCCCCATTGTCAACAAGCGCGTTTCCGTCACCCCGGTGGCGCAGATCGCCGCGTGCTGCAAGGATGAGGACCTCACCCCCATCGCGCATGCCCTCGACCGCGCGGCCGAGACGCTCGGCATCGATTACCTGGGCGGCTTCTCCGCACTCGTCCAGAAGGGCATCGGCGACGCCGACCGCCGCGTCATCCAGTCCATCCCCCAGGCGCTCGCCACCACGAGCCGTGTCTGCTCCAGCGTCAACGTCGCCAGCCTGCGTGCCGGCATCAACATGGACGCCGTGCTTATGGCCGCCCAGACCATCATCGATGCCGCTAAACTCACGGCCGACCAGGATTCCGTCGGCGCTTCCAAGTTTGTCTGCTTTGCTAACATGGTCGAGGACTCCCCGTTTATGGCGGGCGCCGTCCACGGCGGTGGCGAGGCCGACGCCGTCATCAACGTAGGCGTCTCGGGCCCCGGCGTTATGGCCGCAGCCCTGGAGACGCTGCCCGACTCTGCATCGATAATGGAAGTCGCCGAGAAGATTAAGCAGACCGCCTTTAAGATCACCCGTGCCGGCGAGCTCATGAGCCGCGAGGCCGCCCATCGCCTGGGTGTCGAGAAGGGCATTGTCGACCTGTCGCTGGCTCCCACGCCCGCCATCGGCGACTCCGTCGCTCGCATCCTCGAGATCATCGGCGTGGGCACCTGCGGTGGTCCCGGCACGACCTGCGCGCTCGCCATGCTCAACGATGCCGTCAAGAAGGGCGGCGTCATGGCCAGCTCCAGCGTGGGCGGTCTCTCGGGTGCTTTTATCCCCGTGTCCGAGGACGCCGGCATGATCGCCGCCGTCGAGGCCGGCGCGCTTTCGCTCGAGAAGCTCGAGGCCATGACCTGCGTGTGCTCCGTTGGCCTGGACATGATCGCCATCCCCGGCGACACCCCGGTCGAGACCATCGCCGGCATTATCGCCGACGAGATGGCCATCGGCGTCATCAACAACAAGACCACGGCCGTCCGCGTGATTCCCGCCATTGGCAAGGGCGTGGGCGACTGCGTCGAGTACGGCGGCCTGTTCGGCCGTGCGCCCATCATGCCGGTGAACCCCAACGCCGGCACCGTGCTTGCCCACCGCGGTGGTCGATTCCCGGCGCCGCTGAACTCGCTGAAGAACTAGCCTAGGGATACGAGGCGAGGAGCCCCGCCGCCGGACGGCAGACATATAAGGTCGCCTGCTCGGACAGTCCTGACTCGCACGGAGAGCACATTAAGTGCTCTCCGGCTCGTGCGGAACTCGCGATCGACCTTATATGTCTGCCGCCCGGCGGCGGGGCTCCCGCACATCTCAACCTTGGCTGGGTTCTGGCTCAGTGGCAGTCGCTTCGCTTCTGCCCGCCTTGGTTGGTGTGGCGGTTTGGCGTTGGAACGGTTCTTTTTCTGATATATGCTGGTTGCGGCTCTTCTTTTGGGAGGAGTCGCTTTTTTGTTGCTAGGAGGTTGGCCCGTGGCTGATGGGGAGAATCGTTCTGAGCTGCTTTCCACAGATTGGAATCTGGAGTGGATGCAGATGCAAGCTGATCGGCGGCGGGCTGATGATTCTTTTGAATGGGATAAGCGGGCTCGGCATTTTCGGCCGTTGGAGACTGCCCCGTATGCCCGGGACTTTATGAAGCTGTTGGCGTTAAAGCCTGGTGAATCGGTGCTTGATATGGGGTGTGGGGCTGGGTCGATTGCTATTCCGCTTGCTCAGGCTGGGCATCCTGTGATTGCAGCCGACTTCTCCCCCGCTATGTTGGGCACCCTTGATGCCGGCATTGAGTATTACGGGCTCGAGGGGCGCATAACGCCGCTTGAGCTTGCTTGGGATGATGATTGGGATTTGGTTGGACCGGTCGCGAAAGCGGTGGATGTTGCCTTTGCCAGTCGGTCGGTTACGACGACCAATCTAAAAGATGCGCTTGCCAAGCTTAATCGAACGGCTCGTCGGCGTTGTGCTGTCACGATGGTCGCCAACTCCAGCCCGCGCTATGATCTGCACTTGATGAACGCCATCGGCGCCTCGGTTACCTGCAGCAATGGCTTTGTGTACGCCTTTAACATTCTCATTCAGATGGGTGCCCTGCCGCAGGTCACGTACTTTGAATCGCCTCGTCGCGATACCTTCGATAGCCTTGAGGCAGGCGTGGCGGACTTTTCCCGCATGCTTGAGCATGGCAACGAGGATAAGGTCGACCGTCTGCGCGACTACATCGCCCAACACATGATCGAGAATCCCCACGCCGGTGAGCCGGGCTCCAAGGGCGTGCCGCAGGGGTGCTATATGCTCGACCATATCCGTAAGGTTCGCTGGGCGTTTATTGCATGGGAACCGGTCTCTGAATCCCGCTCGTAGCCCGTTCACAGCCCGAGCTGCCCATCACCTCGGCATCCGCATTCTTTGCGAACTGGGCAAACGCGCCCCACACCGCGCCGTTCCTGCGCTATCGTGGGACAGCTCACGTAGATTAAGGCCCCGTCGCGGGGCGCCCCATACATAGAAAGCGAGAACCCATGGCACTGACAGGAGCCCAGGTCAAGCAGCTTCGCAGCATGGCCCATCACCTCAACCCCGCCATCATCATCGGTAAGTCCGATGTCAACGAGGGCACCGTCGAGCAGACGGTCGCCTACCTGGAGAAGCACGAGCTCGTTAAGTGCTCCGTGCTCGATGGCTCCAGTCTTTCCGCCCGCGAGGCCGCCGAAGAGCTCGCTGAGCGCTGCCACGCCGAGGTCGTCCAGGTCATCGGCCGCAAGTTCTCGCTGTATCGCGAGTCCTCGCGCAAGGACATCGAGAAGATCAAGCTCGTCTAAGAGCCAATGATCCGGCGAGCCAACACATAGCAAGCTTACGGGTGCCCAAGTACTTCGGGCGCCCGTTTTTTATCGCTCGACCAGCACGCGATTGAGCCGTCCCTCCACCAAGCGCTCGTATAGACGCCGCGTCTCGGGCTCGGGCACGCCATTGACCTGCTCCCTCAGATGGTGCATATGCCCGCTGTACAGCTCGACGATATCGCGCCGCCGCCCCGCCGCACTGTAGACGCGCATGGCGCAGCGCACCATATCCTCACGCGCCGTTTCCTGCCGAAGCCCCGACTCCGCCAGCCAAATCGCCGACTGCAGATCGTTTTCTTCTAGAGCGGCATTTGCTCCCTTAATCATGCAATCGATGTACTTTGACTGCATAATGCGTCGCATACGCAAAAAGTAGGTGGGATTACAGCCATTGGGAACATACAGCGGTCCGGCATAAAGCTGCTCAATCTTAAGGCACAGCTCAACTAAATGGGGCCCGCGCGCACCCGTGCGATTTCCCAAAACCTCGCGGCTTATCTGGTCAAACAGCCGTACATCGGTCTTGACGTAGTCGCCGTTGAGTCCGATGCATTCATTTTGGATGAGCACACACGACTTGCCATCCGGCGTCGGTCCCAAAGCCGACCGCAAGCGCGATATCGTCGAGTACAGGTTGTTGCGGGCGCTATTGAACTCGGCATGGGGCCACAACTCCATGGCCAGCGTCTCACGATCGACGAGCGCATCCATGCCCAGCGCAAGCCGCTCGGCAAGTGTCGCCGCCTTCTTGCGGCGCCACATTTTGTCCGTGATGGGAAACCCGTCGCGCTCGGCGCGGAACGCACCAAACATGCGAATCTCGATATGGTCGATGGTATCAACGGCTTCAACCTCGCCGGCCTGGAACAGGCGCTCGCCCTCCCCTTCCAGATCATCGCGCAGCGAGTACCGCGACAGCTCGCGCACGGGAAGCTTCTTGCGAATCCTGGTCGCCGGCTCGCCCAGACAATGCATGGCAAGGCGCGCAAAGAGCCGATACGATGGCTCCAGAATCCCCGCACGATTCATGGACATCCAGGCCGCAAGATCGCTGTCTCGGCCCGCACAGGCCAAATGCAGCGCCACCATCCAGGCCTCCGCTCCACCAACCTGCGTCTGGCTTATATCGAGTAGCTCCGCTTCCTCGCGCACCGAAACCATCGAGGTGTTACGCAGATACGCCGCGCGCTCCAACAGCAATGCGTTATCGCGCATGTACGCAATCGACTCCTCGGCAAGTTTGAGCACTTGGACCGCACGGAACTTTGCATTAACCGGCCGTCCCTCTGCCAGCGACTGCCAGCCTTCTAGCAACAGGCCAAACAGCTGAATCTGGTTGTCGCGCATGCGCACGGCAAAACGATCGAGCTCGTTGAATGCCGCGTCGTCGGTTACCGGCAAGCCGGAAAGGAGCCGCCGTGCCGCCAACACCATGCGCACCCAGATAGCCATCGCCTTAAGCCCACGTACGTCGAGCGCCTCCCGCACCACCGTCATCTCGTCGTCGCGCTTGTCGGTTCCCGCAAACGACCCGTCAAAGAGCTCCACCAGCATGCTATCGGCCCGTATAACAATCCCCGCGATGTCGAGCTCGCAGTCGTAGGCCTTGCTCGTTTTGAGCTGCTGTAGAACGCCGCCGTCATCTCCCCGTTCGGTCAGGCATCGCTTGACCTCGATATGCGCAGACAACATATCGAGTGCGGTATGGGATGTCTCGATTTCTGGCACGGCCAGGTTCGTAGGGAGCCCAAGCCCGTTGTCCCCATAGCAAACAGCCGTCAGTGTCTGGGCCACCCTCCATGAAACAGGGTCTATTTCGCAGGCCGCCCGTTCGCCCCCGCGCTCGATGACCGATGCCATATAGCGAGCGAGCTTTGTATTGGACACGCTGACCGCTGCCAGATATACGCCAAGCGCCTCGGCAGGCGTTGGCTCTGGAGCCGAATCGTCGGCATCGATCGTGCCCAGCGCCGCTCGGCAGATATCGGCCCCGTGCCCCGTCAGAGCCAGATCGACCCCATACTGCCCAGCAAGTTCAAGGACCGCCCCACGGTCCAAAAAGGCATCCGCCAGGCCCATCGCCGCATCGCATCGGCCCGCCTTAAGCAAAATCCGGGCCGCCCTCGGAACAAGTTCGGGGCGAACCTCGGCCACCAACTTACGCAAACGCAAGCGTCCGTTATCCTCCGTGCCCAGACACGTAAAACTCCGCTCGGCGGGATCCAAGCCAAAGATCGGGTAGTCGCGTACAAAGTAGGACTGGTCGACCATCGACAGCCTCACCCCGCAAGCCTCGAGTTCCGCGATATTGCCCTCGCCCATCAAAACCATGAGACATGCCACGCAAAACAGCGCATTATTGTCGAGCGAAGCCAGATCGACAAGTGCCGCGCCATATACGTTGACAATCTCGTTTTCGAGCAGACCGGCTACGTCGCCTTGGCCATACAGACCCGTCTGCAATGCCGAAACGAGCTCGGGCACGCCCTGCGTGAGCTGATAAAAGTCGAGCGATGTGCTGATCGAAAACGCCGATGCCCACGCCGAATACTCATAGGCATGCACCTTGAGCATCTGCGCATTGATCTTAACCGAATCGCCCAGCCCATGAATCAGCTGACGATTTGAAGGACGACAGGAGATAAAGACCCCTATCCCCATAGCGCGCAGGCCGCGAATCCTGTCGATGAGGTCTTCGGTATCGTGCTGATCGAGGTTTGGCACATTATCAATCGCGATAAGGGAGTGCGGTTTGTCTTTGAGTTCTTCGGTAACCACCTCGAGCTGCATAAACACCTCGCGCCCAATGGCGCGATCGGCCTCGATAATCCGCACGGGGCCTCGCGTCGGGTCGCATTTAACCTCATGGGTGTACTGCAGCAGCACCGAGGTCTTCCCAAACCCGTCGGGCGCATAAAGAACCACGATGCCGGCCTTTCGGCCCTTGGCGATAAGCTCATTCATCAAGCGTTCGCGTCGCACCATATAGCCTCCGCCCAGCGGCATCAGCTCGAGGTCGTCTATACCGCTCAAATCGTTTACCATGCCCGCTCCTCAACTCGACCGTATGGACACTGTAGCCGCAAGACCATACAAGCCGCGCTATGAATAGAGCGACCTTGTGTTTTAGGTTGTCTTTTGGTACGCAAGCGGCAAGTTTTTGTACAGCGAGGGCCGATTGTAATTAATCCCCCGACTAATCGGTCTTTAAGCAGGTAAATGAGCTTGTCAGCTTGTCCCATCTAAGCGGCAGTGTAACGCAAATGAACAAGGTTCAGCTATGTCATTCAACTCGCCTAGCACCCGCTACCGTCTACGACCTTTTAGTGGCATTTTTGCATAGAATCTGATATGGAATGAATCAAGCTGTTGGGCATCCGGCATTCGTCAAGCTTGCGGCAAGATTTTGGTCAAGTGGACAGAAAGGGATAGCAAAAAGGCCCCCGCAAAGCGGAGGCCTTAGGCAAGGCTATGTCGAGGTGCAGGATTCGCGCTACTCGCAGAGCGAAAGGGCGGCCTCGTCGGCAACGACAACGCAGTTGGTGTGCAGCTGCAGGATCGAAGCCGGGCACTCGGGCGTAACCGGACCATAGCACATATCGTGCACGGCCTGAGCCTTGGCCTCGCCGTTGGCGACGACCAGGATCATGCGGGCATACATGATGGTCTGAGTACCCATGGTGTAGGCCTGACGGGGAACATCGTCGATGCTGTCGAACAGGCGGCTGTTGGCCTGAATGGTGCTCTCGGTAAGGTCGACGCAGTGCGTGCCCTTGGAGAAGTGGTCATCGGGCTCGTTGAAGCCGATGTGGCCGTTGTTGCCAATGCCGAGCAGCTGCAGATCGGGATAGCCGGCGGCAGCGACGACCTTATCGTACTCAGAGCAGGCAGCGGCGGCGTCGGGGTTGGAACCGTCGGGCACATGCGTGTTGTTCAGGTCGATGTTGATGTGATCGAAGAAGTTCTCACGCATGAAGTAGTGATAGCTCTGGGGATCGTCGTGCGAAAGGCCGCGATACTCGTCCAGGTTGTAGGTGCTGACCTCGGCAAAGTCGACGTCGCCCTTCTCGTACCAAGCAGCGAGCTGCTTGTAGGCACCGATCGGGGTGGAGCCGGTGGCAAGACCCAACACGCAGTCGGGCTTGAGGATAACCTGCGCCGAGATAATATTGGCGGCCTTGCGGCTCATATCCTCGTAGTCTTTAGCTTTAATGATCTTCATTACGCGTCCTTTCTCGTACAAGAGAGGCAAGGCTCCCTTACAAGCACTTGCCCGCGGCCCGCGTCGGCCGCAACCAACGTGTGCGGCCACCAGGGCGAGGTCGCGTAATGTATGTGTCTCGTGTCTAACCGCGTCGAGGCCCCTGCCCGTCCACGGTGACCCAAAGCCTTTTAGCTTCGGACAAATCCCATCTTGCCACGGAGGGCGTCCTCTTTCAAGGGCGCCCTCCGTAAACGTGTTTGAATTGTAGGCTAATGGCCACGTGCACTTGTTAGCGCTCGCGAGCAACGATGAGCTGGTCCATCTCTTCGACATGCGCGCCAACGGAGCCCTTGATGCTCGAGAACTCAACGGAGTTGCATACCAAGATGGGAACCGTCACATCGTAGCCCTCGGCAGCAATTGCCTCGCGATCGAACTCAATGAGTACATCGCCCTTATGGACGATGTCACCCACTTGCGCATATACGGTAAAGTGCTTGCCCTCAAGCTGAACAGTGTCCAAACCAACGTGGATGAGCACGTCCAAGCCATCGACCGTGTTAAGCGCAACAGCGTGTCCCGTGGGAAAAATGGCCTCGACCTTGGCATCAGCCGGTGCAATCACACGCGTGCCGGTAGGCTGAATCGCCACGCCCTGGCCCAAAAGGCCGGTGGCAAATGTCTGGTCATTGACCTCGGACAACGGAATGACGTCGCCCGAGATGGGAGCATCCAGCGTAAGGACTCGACCACGCATACCAAAAGACCTTAGGACTTTAGTGAACATGATCCCCCTCGGACATACCAATCAACCAAAATAGCTTTAACAGTTTACCACTTGGCACCCATTTTTGACCATTAGGGAAGTTCGCGCTTGACAACCTCGACGATGTCGTCGACAACGCGCTGGGTCAGCTCGTGCGTCTCGGCCTCGGCCATAACGCGGACCAGCGGCTCGGTACCGCTCGGACGCACCAGAATGCGGCCACGGCCGTCAAGCTCCTTCTCGGCAGCAGCGACGGCATCCCAGATGGGCTGGCAATCATCCAGACCAGCCTTGTTGTCGGAATGCACGTTGACGAGTACCTGCGGGTACTTCTTCATGATGCCGGCAAGATCGGTGAGGGTACGACCGGTGCGCTTGAGCACGGCCAGCAGCTGCAGAGCCGTCACCAGGCCGTCACCGGTGGTGTTGTGCTCCAGGAAGATGATGTGGCCGGACTGTTCGCCGCCGATGACGGCACCGTCCGCGAGCATACGCTCAAGAACATAACGGTCGCCCACAGCGGTCTGAACCATCTCGAAGCCCTGCTCCTTCATAGCGATGGAGAAGCCCAGGTTGCACATGACGGTCGAGACGATCTCGGAGTTGGCGAGCTTGCCGCGGGCGGCGAGGTCAGAACCGCAGATAGCCAGGATGTAGTCACCGTCGATCTCATTGCCCTCGCTGTCCACAAAGAGCACGCGATCGGCGTCGCCGTCGTGGGCCAGGCCGATGTCAGCATGGGTGCGCAGCACGAGCTCGCGCAGGGGCTCAAGGTGAGTGGAGCCGCACTCAACGTTAATGTCGGTGCCGCAGTAATCGGTGTTGATGGCATGGACCGTGGCACCCAGGCGCTGCAGCGCGGCGGGCGTAGTCTGGCAGGAAGCACCGTGACCGCAGTCGACGGCAACGACCAGGCCATCGAGCCTCAGGCCATCAAGCGTATCGATGGCGTGGTCGACGTATGCCTTGCGAGCGTCCTTCATCTTGATGATATGACCCACACCGGCGCCGGTCGGCAGCGTGTCGGCAGCTATGGCCTCCTCGGACATGACCCAGGCGCTGATCTCTTCCTCGACAGCATCGGGAAGCTTCATGCCCTTGCGGCTAAAGAACTTGATGCCGTTGAACTCCGGCGGATTGTGCGAAGCGGAGATGACGATGCCGCCGTCGAGCTCATTTTGGACGGTGAGCAGTGCCACGGCCGGCGTAGGGATAACGCCGCAGCAATGCGGGCGGCCGCCCTCTGCCATGATACCGGCGGTCAGAGCACTCTCAAGCATGGTGCCCGAAAGACGCGTATCGCGACCGATGCAGATGTCCGGGCCAAGAAACTTGGTCGCCGCGCGACCTAGGCGAAACGCGAGGTCGCACGAGAGGTCGGCGTTGGCGACGCCACGGACGCCATCGGTACCGAAGATGTTCTGGGGCATAGGATCGCTCCTTCCCAAGTGGGCAAAACGAAGCCGCCCACCCTAGTCGAAAAGAAAAGCGGGACCCACCGAGCAGTCGGTAGGCCCCGCTTGTACATTGTATCTCGTAAGGAGATAAAACCTTAGCGCTTGGAGAACTGGGGAGCGCGGCGGGCCTTCTTGAGGCCGTACTTCTTGCGCTCGACCACGCGAGCATCGCGCGTAAGGAAACCGGCCTTCTTGAGGTCAGCACGGTAATCGCCAGCGTTCAGAAGAGCGCGAGCGATGCCCAGGCGCAGAGCGCCGGACTGACCGGAGATGCCGCCGCCATCGCACAGAGCGATAACGTCGAACTGACCGGCGGTGTCGGTCACCTTGAAGGGAGCAAGGGCGTTCTCAACGAGCTGATGACGGCCGAAATACTGCTCGGCGTCACGCTTGTTGATGGTCACCTTGCCGGTGCCGGGGACGAGACGGACGCGGGCGACGGCGTTCTTACGACGACCGGTACCCTGGTAGACAACGGTGTTCTCAGCCATCTTTAAGCCTCCAGCTCAATCTTCGTGGGGTTCTGGGCAGCGTGCGGATGCTCGGCACCAGCGTAGACCTTAAGCTTGGTCATCTGGGCACGGCCGAGGGTGGTCTTGGGCAGCATACCGCGAACGGCGCGCTCGATGACCTTCTCCGGGTGCTTCTCCATAGCCTGGCGGAAGCTCTCAGCCTTGAGGCCGCCGTTGTAGCCGCTGTGGCGATAATAGGTCTTCGTGTCGGCCTTGTTACCGGTAAGCTGGACCTTATCGGCGTTGATGACGACAACGAAGTCGCCGCAGTCGCTGTTGGGCGTGAACTGAGGCTTGTTCTTACCGCGCAGGATCATTGCGATCTGGGTGGCAAGACGGCCCAGGACAGCACCATCGGCGTCGACGAGAACCCAGTTGCGCTGGACCTCGCCCTGCTTGGCGTAGTGAGTCGATTTCGAAATCACTTAGACTCCTCCATGTACAGTACGTGTTGTTACAGAGATTCACGGGGCTCTGCAAGTAACCCGTCCATATTACCCCGCTCGCCGTACGAGTCAACAGGTATTTTGGCTCCGACCAGAGTTTCTGCACATGTCATCCACGAGCCGTGACGTTGCAGCGCTAGCGCTCAACAAACTCCTGGATCTCCGCGAGCAAACGCTTTGCCTCCTGGCGACCCTGAATATACAGATCGAGCAGCTTTACTGGATCATGCTCGACATGGCCGACCTCGACCGTCTTTTGCGGAGCGACGACCAACGCGCGGCCATCGCGCTCATACTTCCACAGGTGCATGCGCTGGAGGTTATAGCGGTCGTGGCGCGTCTCGATAGCCTCGAGCAGATAGGGGTAGTCAGCATAACGGGCGCGCGCCGCCGGCAAAAACTCGTAGGGCTTTTTCTCATACGAGCGGTCCTGGGTGACGATGACGACCGCACGGTCGAAGCCCGCCTCCTCGAGCACATGCTCGATAGGAACCGAATCGGCCACGCCGCCGTCGACGTATTTGTGCCCGTCAATCTCGACCGGCGGCGTCACCAGCGGCAGCGACGTCGAGGCGCGCACGGCGTCGAGGTCGAGCACGGCGCTTTTGACCGGCAGGTAGGCAGCGGTTCCAAACAGCATGTCCGTCGCGACGGCGTACATCTCGATAGGGCTGGCGTCGAACGTCTCGTTATCAAAAGGATCCAGGCGGTCCTGGACGTCGTTGAAGATAAAGTCGTAACCCACGATGGAACCCGTGGACGCAAACGACGCGGCGCCCATGTAGCGGCTGTCGTTGCAGAAGGTCAAATTGACTCGGTTGGTGCGGCCGATCTGGTGCGACTTGTAGTTGACGCCGTTGAGCGCACCGGCCGAGACGCCGTACACCGCCGGAATTTCGACACCGGCCTCCATGAGAACGTCGAGCACGCCGGCGGTAAACTGCCCACGAAAACTGCCGCCCTCCAAGACGAGCGCGACCTTGCCGGCGTTCTTTGCCTTATCTTCTGCAGTCATATTGACCTCCTGCGATTGCGTTTTGACTTTCTTCTACCCAGTTTTGGGATGGAGGGCGCATGGGTTTTGGAGTTGAGGGGGCGGCTGGCGGAAAGCACGTCCCGTTCTGAGGGGCGATTCCGGGATGCGCTTTCCACCTGGGTTGCCATGGGGAAAGCATGTTCCACTCTACGGCTCGATTCCGGGTCGCAGCTTCCACTTGAGGCGTCATCCGGAAAATGTATCCCATTCCGAGCTTAGATTCCGGGATGCGGTTTCCGCCTGGGCAGTCATTGGGAAAACGCGTCCCACTCTGCGTCACTGAGGCGTTTTCTTTACGCCCGCGCCCTGCATAGAGTTCGATTCTCCGCGGTACGGGGGATCCGTTGATGCTGGGCGAGGCCAGCTGAAATTCGATAAACATCGCATCTATATTGGGCTGAAGCTTTGCGCGAAGAATCCGCGTATTTGCTGCACCGGCTTCGGCCGGCTGCCGCCGCCCTCGCCCGCGGGCTACAAACGCTTCGCGTTTGCTTAACGCCCGCGCCCTGCACAGAGTTCGATTCTCCGCGGTACGGACTAGAAATAAAAAGACAGGTAGATACGAATATCTACCTGCCTGTTACTTATGGTGGAGGCGCGGAGAATCGAACTCCGGTCCACGAAAGCCCCCTGATTGGCATCTCCAAGCTCAGTCGCTGGTTTAGTCTCGGACGCCTTGCGCGCAGCGACACGCTCGCGACGTCCTAACCGGTTCGGTCTTAGCCCGCGCCATACCGATTACGTGCGCAGGAGCATTCCCCTAAGATGACGTCGCGCCGGTGTCGGGGAAATCACCGGGTTGACGCGCCGCCATAAATTAAGCAGCGAGAGCCATAGGCTCAAAAGAAGAGTTGTTGTCAATTCAATTTGACGGTACCCCTGTTTAACGAGGCGAGGAGACCTCGGCTTGCTTCCTCTCTCAGAGCTATCGTGTCGAAACCAGTCGCCCCCGAATGTCGGGAAAGTCTGGATGGTATCGGGCCTGCAAACACCCGATAACCGTCGACTTTTCAAGGAACATACGGGGCGAGCCCCGCTTGTGGAGTGTTATCTTACCACGTTCTGAAAGCGGACAGCTGTTCTATGCACGAGCTGTGAAGACCCCAATGTGCGCCACACTTCGCACTTTTGCTACCGATCGCGTCACGTATATTTTCGCCAAGCAAAATTGACCCGTCGAAAGGACCGTTATGGATACCAAGCAGCAACTCGTCAATGCCCTCGCAGGCCTGGGCTCAACCATTACCGAAGCTATGGATGTCATCGAGGGCTTTGTCCCCTGCGGACATCCCGCCCTCACGGTATCGAACGCACTCGTCGCGCTGGACGTTGACGATGATGCAACTCTCGCCCAGCAGCTTGAGACCGTCGAGGGCTTTATCGACCACGTGAGTGAGAACCGCGGCGTGGCCGCCTACCACGGTATCGAGGTCGAGCTCGCGGGTCCCAAGGCCGATCTGTTCGCAGCAATCCGCGAGGTAGGCGCCCTTATGCAGACCGCAGGCGTCAAGAACACCCAGGTCAACGAGTGGGTCTACCGCAGTCTGGCAGCACTCGACAGCTCCAACGAAAAGGCAGCCGAGCAGCTCGCAGAAAGTCCCACCATCAAGGCCGAGCTTTTGTAAATAGCAGACGCGGGCCCCTTGGCGCATCGTCGTCCAAGGGGCCCGCGAACAGCTCGCGTCAACCGATAGCCGTGCCGCCGCGTTTGGCCAAAGCAAGAATCGGCATCATTTGACGAGGTGTCTTTGCTGCAAGATCGGCATGTTCGAGCAGTTTTCGATCGTTGGTCACCAAGTAATCAACCTGGGCGCGTTTGCATGCGGCGAGTACCAAGTTGTCCTCGTAATCGCGATGGAGCGCTAAGTATTTGTCGGCCAGCCAAAGGTCCGACGCATCTGCACCCACGGCCGTGGCGTTTTCGGTCATGTTCCGAACAAACGCCAGCGCCGCATCGCCAATCGCGCGGGCAGAAGCCTCGCCGAGCGCTCCCCCGCTGGCAAGAACGCTGCGCTTCAGTTCGTGCTGTACAACATACAGTACGTCCTTGGCGATATGCACCGGAAAGAACAGCAATGCCCCCGCCTCCGTCGTCTGCCCAATAAACGCGCGTGCGGCAAGCGACTCGGCATGGTCGGCGCAAAACGAATCAACCCATACGTTGGCATCCAAATGCAAAAGGCCTGCGCTCGGACGACACCGATGCCGTCTGGGCGCAGGCCAGATAACGTGGGCGAACACGTCTGCTAACGCAGGTAAGCCTTCGCGTTGCTCAGACTGTAGGCAATCGTCGAGCCGTTGTGCAGCAGTGACGACGTCTGCGGGGTAATCGCGCCGGTAATGCCCAGCGCCAGGAGCGCTGAGTTGGTAAGCATCACCTTAGAGTAGGAGCTCGTCAGACGATCAATGAGGCCCTGGCTCATGCGGCGCAAACGCACGATCGCGGCCAGATCCGTGTCGGTCAGGATGATATCGGCGACCTCCTTGGCGATGTCGCTTCCGCCACCCATTGCCAGCCCCACGTCGGCCAAACCGAGTGCCGGCGAATCGTTGACGCCGTCGCCCACCATGGCAACGTGGCGCCCCTCACCCTTAATGCGCTCCACATAGGCGTACTTGTCCTCGGGCAGCAGCTCGGCCTTAAACTCGTCGACACCCGCCTCGCGCGCAATGCGCTCGGCCGTGCGCTCCGAATCGCCCGTGAGCATAACGACATGCTTGACGCCCAGCGCATGTAGGTCGGCGATGGCCTCACGGACGCCGGGCTTGAGCGGATCCTCGATGCCGAGCACGCCGACGACCTTGCCGTCGACCGCCAGATACAGCGGCGACAGGCCTTGCATCTGGAGCTCGATTTGCTCCTTGATGTCGGACTCGAGCTGCGCACCCTCGTCCTCAAATACAAAGTGCGCCGAACCGATAATGGCGCGACGCCCCTCGATGGACGAAGCGATGCCGTGCGCCACGATGTACTCGACCGCGGCATGGCGCTCGCGGTGCTCGAGCCCGCGCTCGAGGGCGGCGTTGACCACGGCACGCGCCACCGGATGCGGGAAATGCTCCTCCAAGCAAGCGGAAAGGCGCAGGACCTCGTCCTTGCTCCAGCCATCTGTCGTCAGCACGCAAGCCAGGCGCGGCTGCGCCTCGGTAAGCGTGCCGGTCTTATCAAACACGATGGTGTCAGCCTTGGCAAACGACTCAAAGTACTTCGCGCCCTTGACCATGACGCCCATCTTGGCGGCATCGCTCATGGCGGTCATGACGGCGACGGAACCCGTGAGCTTGAGTGCGCACGAGTAGTCGACCATCAGCGCCGCCGAGGTCTTGATAAGGCTGCGCGTGGTGAGCGCAACCAGGCCCGCGAGCAGGAAGTTCCACGGGACGATCTTGTTGGCGAGGTCCTCCATATGCGACTGGCCCTCGGACTTGAGCGAGTCGGCCGTCTGCACGAGCGAGACGATCGAGCGCAGTTTGGTCTGCGCCGTGTTGGCGCGCACGCGCACCAAGATGCTGCCGTCTTCCACGACGGTACCGGCGAACACGTCGTCGCCCACGCTGCGCTCAACGGCCAGCGGCTCGCCGGTCAGTGTCGCCTGGTTGACCATAGCGCTCCCCTGCTCGACGACACCGTCGATGCAAATGGACATGCCAGTGCGCACGGCCACCAAGTCGCCGGGCTCAAGCTCGGTGGCGGCAACGCTTACCTCGGTATCGCCGACGACCTTTTGCGCCTTGTCGGGTACATCGAGCAGCGAGTTGATGAGCTCGTTTTCGCTCATGGCGCGGGTGTAGTCCTCGAGCAGCTCGCCCACGTTGAGCAGGAACATTGTCTGGCCCGCGGTGTCGACATCACGCTTGACGAACGAAATGCCGATGGCCGAAGCGTCGAGCACGGGAACGGTCAGGCGCGGCTGCGCCAGCTCATGAAGGGCAGCGCGCAAAAATGCCATGTAACCGGCCACGACAAACACCGCACGCAGGGGCGTGGGCAAAAACCATCGGCGCGCATAGTGGGCGCCGACAAGCGTGGCAAGATCCATAACGAGCTTGTGCTTGCGCGGCTCAAGCTGCATCACGTAACCCGTCTTTGCGTCGGCAATGGCCTGAGCGTCGAGCGCACCGACGGCGGCCAGCACGGCATCGCGACACGGCTCGTCATATTCGAGCGCTAACTGGCCAATACGGCCATAGACGCGTACCTTGTGCACGCCGTCGATATCGCCGCTGAGCTTAAGAAGTGCATCGAGATCGCTCTCTGGCACAGGACCCGCCAATTGAAGACGGGTCCTGCCGGGGATCTCGCTGATAATCGAGAATCTCATAGTTTGTGCCTGGGAGCGTTACTCTGCTGCCTCGTCAGCAGCGGCCTCGCTCTGGGTGATGTAGGCCGCCTCGGCAACCATGTCGTCGACATTAGCCTTGGCCTGCTCGACCATGTCCTGGTAGCCGTTCTTGATGCGCATGCCGCACGCGATACCCTGCACGCAGGCGTTCTTTACCGGAGCGCTGGTGAGCAGCTTGATGCCAGCCGTACCAAGCAGAAAACCGCCACCAACAAGCAGGGTGTTGAACGTGGACTTCTTCATGATGTCTCTCCCTTTTGCCGCATTGGACGCGGCATGGTGCCTCAGCACCCGAGTAAACAAGTTTGCTCGAGCACGCTTTTGAAATATCTCAATTTTATCTAACTATCTAGGTCAGCCATGGCTAACCTTTTGAAAATTAACGATGCGGAGTAACCGATTGTCAATGTGACAAAGGGACTGTCCCTTTGCCCCTTCTTACAACTGCCAGGTAGCTGCTTCCTTTTGCAGCGCCACCATGCGAGCGAATTCTCCACCTGCCGCCTTGAGCTTCGCCGGAGTGCCCTGCTCGGCTACCACGCCATCCTTGAGCACAACGATCTTGTCGGCATTTTCCACCGTGCGCATACGGTGGGCAATCACGATAACCGTCTTGCCTGCAAGCAGGCGGGAGAGCGCCTGCTGCACCACGGTCTCGTTCTCCACATCCAAGCTCGCCGTCGCCTCGTCCAGCAACACGATCGGCGCGTCTTTGAGCAGCGCACGGGCGATGGAGATACGCTGGCGCTCACCGCCGGAGAGTTTGGAGCCGTTCTCGCCAATCATAGTGTCATAGCCCTGCGGCATGCGGCTTACGAACTCGTCGCAGTTGGCGGCACGCGCGGCGGCAAGCACTTCCTCATCGGTGGCATCGCGTCGGCCAAGACGAATGTTACCCATCACCGTGTCGTCAAAGAGCAGCACGTCTTGGAACACAATGGCGTAGTCGCGCAGCAGCACCTCGGGGTCCACGCTCGCAACGTCTACGCCGCCCACGGTAACCGTACCTTCGGTGGCATCCCAAAAGCGTGCGGCCAGGCGGCTCACCGTGGACTTACCCGAGCCCGAAGGACCGACCAGTGCCGTGACCTCGCCTTCCTTGGCGGTAAAGCTCACATCGGTAAGAACTTTCTCGCCGGCGCGGCCGTCCTCGCCCGCACCATAGCCAAATGCCACGTGATTGAACACCACATCGTGGCCTACGGGCTCAAACTGCTCGCTGCCCCGCGCCACGGGCTCTTCCATGATGGAACGCATGCGCTTGGCCGACGACTCGGCGGCAAACAGCTCGGACATCAGCATCAGCGCCTGATCAAAGGGCGCATAGATGCGGCTCACCATAAGCAGGAAGGCAAACATCATCAAAAAGTCGACCTGGCCGGAGGCGACCATCGCAGCGCCCGTGACCAACGTGGTGGCAATCCCCAGGCGCAGGATGGCAAAGGCGGAGTTGACCAAAAGCCCATTGGCGAGCTCGCCCTTGGTGGTCTCGCGCTCCTCGGCATCGATCACGGCGTTGAGCCCCTCAAGATAATGAGCCTCCTGGTTGGTGGCGCGGATCTCGCGCACGCAGTCGAGCGTCTCCTGGATCGCCTCGGTAACCTTGACCTTCTCGGCACGCACATGGTCGAACACCGGGATCATGGGGCCGCGCGTCAGATACAGCACGGCAAAGGCCACGGGAACGCTCCAAAACGCCGCAATCGCCAGCTGCCAGCAAAAGAACAGCGACGCCACGAACACAATGACGCTTGCGATGATGGCACCCCAAAGCTCTCCCAGCACGTGGCTGTAGGCGTGCTCCATGGCCTGGACGTCGCCCATAATGGTCTCGGTTAAATCGGCCAGATCACGACGGCCAAAAAACGACAGCGGCAGCTTGCGCAAGCGCTCGGCGATCTCCATACGCTGCTTGCCGCACTCCTCGTAAAAGATGCAGTAGGTGTAGTAATACTGCTGCCAGTTAGAGGCAAAGAGCAACACGAAAAAGACCAGGAGGCCGCCCACAATCGGCAGGGCATCCGGCAGGTCGGCACCGGTGGCGAGATGTTCGACAAAACCGGCCATGACCAGGAACAATAAGCCCATGCCGGCCATGGTAATGAGATTGGTGAGCGCGGTCCAGAAAATGCCGCGTTTTACGCCGGCGACGCCTTTATCGGATAGGAAGTACTTCTTTTGGAATGAGGCGAACATTTAGGCCTCGCCTCCCTTCGTGACGGCGGCATCCGCGGCAGCAGTGATCTTCCAGCTCGCGGCCTGTTCGTATTCGGCCCACATCTTGGCGTATAGACCGTTTTGGGACAGCAGCTCGGCATGGGTGCCAGTCTCCTGCACGCTACCTTGGTTGAGCACCACGATCTTGTCGGCCCCCACCACGGTCGAAAGCCGGTGCGCGATCATAATGACTGTGCGACCCGCCGCCAGCTTGCTAAAGGCACGCTGGATGAGCGCCTCGTTCTCGGGGTCGGCAAACGCCGTGGCCTCATCGAGCACCACGATAGGCGCGTCTTTAAGGATCGCGCGGGCGAGTGCTACGCGCTGCACCTCGCCGCCCGAAAGATATGCCCCTCCAGCACCGAGCATGGTGTTAATACCCTGCGGGAGCTTGGCCACAATGTCGTCGCACTGAGCTGCGGAGAGGGCCGCACGCACTTCGTCGTCAGTGGCCGTGGGCTTGGAGGCACGCACGTTATCGGCAAGTGTTTGCCGGAACAGCTGGTTGGTCTGGAACACGAAGGCAACCTGGTCCATAAGCTCGTGCGGGTCCATGTCGCGAACGTCCACACCGCCTACGAGCACTCGACCCGAAGAAACATCCCAAAAACGCGGGATCAGGCTGGCGCAGGTTGACTTACCGCCGCCCGAGGGACCCACCAGGGCGAGGGTGCTACCCGCGGAAACGTTAAAGCTCACATGGCTAACGGCAGGTGCTTCGGCACCCTCGTACGTAAAGCTCACGTCCTCAAAGCGCACATCGCTGCCAGCAGGGTGCTTGGGCTGGGCAGGCACGGAGAGCTGCTTGGAATCCATAACGCTTCGGATGCGCGCCAGCGAATCGGCACTCATCTGAGAGGCCTCGCCCACAAACATGAGCTTGGTCATGGCCGTCGGCACCACGGCCGAAAACATCGCGTAAAACGTGAAGTTGGCCATAAAATGCGCGAAGTCCGTCTCGCCCGGCGCCAACAGCAACGCCACGGGCAACAGGAATGTCACAAGACCATTGAGCGCGGCAAGGTTGAGTACCTGCGGACCTCGGCAAAACGTGCCCGCATAGCTTTGTGCCATGTCGGCGTATTCGGCGATCGCGTCGTGGAACGCCTTAAAGGAATAGACCGTCTGCTGAAACACCTTGACCACGGGAATGCCGCGTACGTATTCGGTACCGGTCTTGTTCATCTTGACCAGCGCGCCCATGTAGGCCTTCATGAACTCGGCGCCCTTGCCGCTCATCATGGTGGCCATGGCGCCAAGCGAAACGGCGACCGAGATAAGGCATGCCGCGCCCAAGCGCCAATCGAGGGCGAAAAGCAGCACGAGCAGACCTGCGACCATGGCGGTGGCGCCGGCGATATCGGGTAGCATGTGCGCGAGCAGGGTCTCGGTGGAGGCGGCGCATCCGTCTACGATACGGCGCAGCTCACCGGTGGCGTGTGTGTCAAAGTAGCCAAGCGGCAGCTTAAGCAGGTGCTCGCTCGTAGTCTTGCGAATATTGGACGCGCAGCGAAACGCAGACAGGTGCGTGCACATGAGCCCCACGAAATAGACCACGATGCTTGCCAGCGCAAACCCCACGGCCCACCAGCCATACGTCGCGATGCCGCAGGCTTCGCTCCAGTTAGGCGCCACGGCGATCAGATCGCGCGCGACAAGCCAAATGCACACGTACGGGCCAAAGCTCAGCAGCTGCGAGAGCGCCGAGAGGGCCATGCCCAAATATGTTAGGAATTTGCGGTCGCCGGCATATGCAAGTAGCTCGCCGATACCTCCACCTTCCCTTTTTGATCCCTTTGCCATGAGATTCCTTTCTAACGGCTTGAGAGTTAACCGTAATGAACTTATCATTGATGTGTTAGCCATGGCTCACAATCGAGCCAGGCGTGGACGTTTCTGCAAAGGAAAGGGACGCTTTTGCAAATACGGCGGGCAGCGACCGACATAACCGAGCTCTACGCACCGCAGTTTGAGCAGTTTGGCCTGGAGCTTACCGGCAAGGGCGCCGTCTTTACCGGCGAGGTGGCAAACGATCGGGCGCACGGACGCGCATGGATCATGCCCCTCTCCCCCGCCTGCATCGTTATGGAGCATTACATTACCCCGACGCACGATATGTACCTGGCCGAATACACACCCGAACCGTACGCGTGCGTGAGCGAGGTCAGCGCGCCCACGCTCATGTGCATGCCCGAAGCCGGCATAACGCCTGCGAACCTTAAACCCCTGCATGGACCGTGGCCAAACAATGCCGTGTGCAGCTTTATCTAAGATAACTGTGGCGAGGAGTTAAGCCCACTGTTTGCAGGGCGGCTCTATCACTCGCGCTCGGTGCTCTTTTTGCCTGGATATTTTGACGAGCTGGAGCACCGCTATCCCACCGAGTTCGCAGGGGTCTTTGAGGCGTTTGCCGAACCATGGCACGAGGAGGCGACGTCTGCCATCTGCCACACGTTGCGCCGGATTAACGAGGACCGCGCCCGCACCGCAGGCGGACACGTCTATATGCAGGGCATCGTGGAGACCATGGTCGCGGAGCTCGCCTGTTCGCGCGCGGCCCACAAGCAGGCGCAGCAGGCGGCAGACACACGCGTCAGCGTGACCATTGCCGAAGAAGCAACGGCAATGATTGAGCGCACGCTCGACAAAGGCAGACGCGTGGGTATCAACGAGGTGGCCGAGAGGCTCTACACAAGCCGCTCCAAACTATGCGCCACCTTTAAGGCCCAAACTGGCGAGTCCCTGGGCGCCTACATTCGCAGACGCCGTATGGAGCGAGCACAGGACCTTTTGGCCGACAGCTCGCTGACGATAGCGCAGGTGGCAGAGCGTCTAGGCTACCCTCAGCAGGCCGCCTTCGCCCAAGCCTTCAAGCAACACACCGGCACCACCCCCACCGCTTGGCGCTCCCAGCATATATAGAGAATGAGGGCGCCAACGGCGCCCTCATTCACCAAATTCAATCCAGCCCACCTGACCCGAACGGCCGAGTCGTTGCAGAACCGAGGGGCCGGGCGCAGGGCCTTGCTTCTCAATGAGTTCCCTTCAAAACAATGGGCGTGCCGACGGCACGCCCATTCACTCTATTCCATTCAGCCCACCTGACCCGAACGGCCGAGTCGTCGCAGAACCCGGGAGCCCCGGCAGGGCGGGTGCTTGCTCAAAATGAGTTCCGCACGCAAAGAAGGCCACTAAATGTGGCCTTCGTCTTGCGCAGGACTGTTCGAAATTTTGAGGAAGCACCCGCCCTGCCGGGGCTCCCGGGTTCCCGCTTACGAGAGCGACGTTCTCAGCAACTCGTTGAAAAGCTTCGGGTTGCCCTTGCCGCGGCTCGCCTTCATGCACTGGCCCACCAAAAAGCCGATGACCTTCTGGTTGCCGTCACGATACTGCTGCGCCTGATCGGCACAGTTTGCCAGTACCTCGTCCACAATCGGCTGCAGTGCGCCGGCATCGCTCACCTGACGCATGCCGCGCTCGTCAACGATCTTGTTGGGGTCGTCGCCGGTCTGGGCCATGGCCTCAAAGACCTCGTGCGCCTGATTGGAGCTGATGGCATCGGTCGCCAGCAACTTGGCAAGAGCGGCCACCTGAGCCGGCGCAATGCCGGACTCGGCGAGCGACACGCCCGCGCCCTTAAGGTAGGCGATCATCTCGTTCACCAGCAAGTTTGCAACCGTCTGGGCCTCCTTGCCAGCCATACCGGCAGCAGCCGCCTCAAAGAACTCGGCAAACTCGGGGTCGCCAGCAATCTGCTCGGCGTCGGCCGTCTTAATGCCAAAGTCGGTCTCAAAACGGGCGCGCTTGGCATCGGGCAGCTCGGGGATCTCGCCACGGCAGCGGTCGATAAACTCGTCGTCCAAATCGAACGGCGCCAGGTCGGGATCGGGGAACAGACGATAGTCGTCTGCCGTTTCCTTCACACGCATGACCACGGTGCGCTTGCGGCTGGGCTCCCAGTGGCGGGTCTCCTGATAGATGATGCCGCCCTCCTCGAGCACCTCGGCCTGGCGGCAGATCTCGTAGGCAAGGCCGTCGTGCAGGCTCTTAAACGAGTTGAGGTTCTTGAGCTCGGTCTTGGTGCCCAGCTTGGTCTCGCCGCGGCGGCGCAGCGACACGTTGCCGTCGCAGCGCATGGAACCCTTCTCCATGGAGCAGTCCGAGATGCCCAGCGTCACAAAGATGCGACGGAGCTTCTCCATAAACAGGCGCGCTTCCTCGGGCGTGCGCAAGTCGGGCTCGGTGACAAGCTCGATGAGCGGCGTGCCGCAGCGGTTGTAGTCGACGAGCGACTCGGCCGCGGCGGTAATGCGGCCCTCGGCGCCACCCACGTGGACCATCTTGGCGGCGTCCTCCTCCATGTGGATGCGCAGGATGCGGATGGGCACCGTGTAGGAACCGTCCTCGCGACGCTCGGGCATCTGCAGGTTGGACGCATCGTAGCTGGCCAGATGGCCGGCGCGCTGGTTGCCCTCGCGCATGGTCGATGTCATGGACGTGGACAGGCCCTCGGCGTTGGCCGAGGCGCTTGCCAGACTCTGGGCCTCGGCCTCGCCAAACGCGCAGTCGGGGCGCTCGGCGGCACCGCGACCGGTCACGTCCAGGTCCAGGTGACCGTACATGGCAAAGGCGACCGGACCCTGCGTGGTCTGGAAGTTCTTGGCCATATCGGGATAGAAGTAGTGCTTGCGGTAGAACATCGAGTGGCGCTGGATCTCGCAGTTGGTGGCCAGACCCGCCTTGACGATGCTCTCGATGGCGCGCTTGTTGGGCACCGGCAGGGCGCCGGGCAGGCCCAGGCACACCGGGCACACGTTGGCGTTGGGCTCGTCATCGTGGCTGAGCTTGCAATTGCAGAACATCTTGGTATCGAGTGCGGTGAGCTCGGTATGGATCTCCAGGCCGATCACGGCCTCCCAATCCTGCAGGACCTCGGAAAGCTCCTTCATTACAGCTCGCCTCCCTTCCCGGCAAAAGCGGGCGCGACGGAAAGCGCGGGCGCACCCGTGGCGGCATCGGCAAAGCCGCGCTCCAGGGCGCGGGCAAACGTGAGCAGCTGACGGTCCTTAAAGGCCGGACCCACCAGCTGGGCAGAAACGGGCAGCTGAGTATCCTCGCCCAGGCCCAGCGGCACCGAGATACCGCCGTTGCCGCAGATGTTGAGCGAAATGGTGTACAGGTCGGAGAGGTACATCTGCGTGGGGTCGCTGATCTCGCCAAACTTAAAGGCCGTGCGCGGCGAGGCGGGCATGAGGATGGTGTCCACCTTGGCATACGCGGCGTCGTAGTCCTGCGTGATGAGCGTGCGGGCCTTTTGCGCAGCGTAGTAGTACTTGTCGTACACGCCCGAGCTCAGCAGGTAGGCGCCGAGCATCTGACGGCGCTTGGCCTCGGCACCAAAGCCGTGGGCGCGCGAAAGCGAGCTCTGGTCGGACAGGTTGGCGCAGCCCTCCTCCTGGTAGCCGTAGCGAATGCCGTCGAAGCGGGCCAGGTTGGAGAACGCCTCGGCCGGGCCGATGACGTAGTAGGCGGCGATGGCGGCGTCCAGGTGCGGCAGGTCGACCTCGACCAGCTCGGCGCCCTGGTTCTGCAGCTCCTGGGCGGCGCGCTGAACAGCGGCCTTGACCTCGGGCGTCAGGCCCTCGGCCTCCATAAACGCGGGGATGATGCCCACGCGCTTGCCCTCGATGCTGTCGTTGAGATGCTCGGTAAAGTCGACGGCGCAATCCTGGCTGGTGCAGTCGTACGGATCGTGGCCCGCACCGGTAAGCGCGTTCATGGCCAGCGCGACATCCTCGACCGTGCGGCCAAAGGGGCCCACCTGGTCGAGCGACGAGCCAAAGGCAACCACGCCGTAACGGCTCACGGCGCCATACGTGGGCTTAAAGCCCACCACGCCGCACAGCGACGCCGGCTGGCGGATGGAGCCACCGGTGTCCGAGCCCAGCGAGAGCGCAACCTCTCCCGCGGCGACGGCGGCAGCGGAGCCGCCCGAGGAGCCGCCGGGCACGCGCTCGGTATCCCAGGGGTTGTTGGTGCGGTGGAAGGCCGAGCTCTCGGTGGAGCTGCCAAAGGCGAACTCGTCCATGTTGGCCTTGCCCATGGGCAGGCAGCCGGCGTCGAGCATGCGCTGGACGCAGGTGGCGGTGTAGACGCTCTGGTAGTCCTCGAGCATGCGGGAAGCGCAGGTGGTGCGCGTGCCCACGAGGTTCATGTTGTCCTTAATGGCCAGTGGCACGCCCGCAAGCGGGGGCAGCGGCTTGCCTGCGGCACGGTCGGCATCCACGCGCGCGGCGGCCTCGAGCGCAAGCTCGGGCGCCACCTGCAGGAATGCCTGGACCCCGCCCTCGCGCGCCTCGATGGCGGCAAGGGAGGCCTGGGCCACCTCGGTAGCGGTAAAGTCGCCGGCGGCAACGCCCGCGGCGATCTGGGCGGCGGTAAGGGAATCGAAGCTCTGCGCCATTACTCGCTCTCCCCCTCTCCCAAAATGGACGGCACGCGGAAGTAGCGGTCGCGCGCGCTGCCGGCGTTTTCGAGCGCGACGTCGAGCGGCAGATCGCGCTCGGGCTCGCGCAGGTCATCGCCCATCACGTTGGACAGGCTTCCGATGGGATGGAACGTGGGCTCCACGTCGGGCAAGTCATATTGCAAGACGGGCTCGAGCATCTGGACGGCGTCGTTCATGTAGGACGTCATCTGGGTGAGCTCGTCATCGGTCAGTGCGATCTTTGCGTACTCGGCGATGCCGCGCACGTCTTTCTCGCTGAGTGCCATAGGCGCTCCCTTCCGCATAACAGTTAAACCGCTCTAGTATACAAGGCACCGCCGCTTGGAGCAGGTGCTTTACCCAAATGCAGCGAAAACGTAACGTGGGCGGCGGCTGGCAGGCAGCGGGCTGGCGGTTCTGCAGCGAAACCGCACCGTCCATAGCGAAAACCGTCTCGCCCGCAACGAAAACCGTCGCGCCCGCAACGATAACCATCCCGCCCACAACGAAGACCATCACAACATTCGACGCTTTTCGTCAAAATCGAGATTTTCATCGAATATTGTGATGGTTTGGAAGTCCCGACCACCACAAAAATGCCTGTCCCCATTGCGGTGGTTCTGGAGAATGTCTTATGCCGAGGCCTTGGCCTTTCGGCGCTTGCGGACCGCGTGGATCACGATGTCCAGCAGCAACAGCACAATGGCAACGACCACAATGAGCACGGCAAACTCGCGCTTGCCCCAGTGGCGACCGGCCAGCGACTTTTGCTTGTCGACGTCCTTCTTGCTGTACTTGGTGCGCACGCAGTGCACCAGCAGACGGTGGTCGTTTACGCCGTAGGGCGTGCAGGTGACGAGCGTCACTTTGTCGGCGCCCGGCTCGATGGTCAGCGACTCCATCTCCTCGGGCAGCACCACCTCGGAGTCCACCATCTTGTAGGCGAGCGTCTTGTTCATGGTGTGCAGCAGCACCAGGTCGCCGGGCTCCAGCGAGTGAATGTCGTCGAACATGCTCAGGTTGCGCATGCCCGAGTGCGCGGTGAGCACGCAATGCGTCGAGGTGCCGCCCACCGGCAGGCTCGTGCCCTCCAGGTGGCCGACGCCCGCCATAAGGACTTCTTCGCTCGTGCCGTGGTAGATGGGCATGCTCACGTCGATGGAGGGGATTTCGACCCAGCTCATCATGGGGTCGCGGTCAAAGATAAGCTGCTGGGCGTAGGGCTCGATCTGGTCGGCGGGAAGCTCGGTGGCCTCGCCCGCCAGCTGTTCGTTAAAGGAGCGTGCCTGGAGCAGGATGCGCTCGCGCTCCTCGGCAGACAGCGCGTCCACGGTGCTGGACACCGTGCTGATCTGGTTGAATACGCCCGATGCCTCGAGCCGGTCCAAGATCCACGGCCAGGTCATAAGGCCCACGCCAATAAGGATGATGACGATGGTGATGAGTCGATCGGCCCAGCGCGGCAGTCGCTTGCGACGGCGCTTGGGCTTTGGTTGAGGTTTGGGCTGAGGGCTTGAGCCGCCGTTGTCCGCGGCGTTATTGCTCTTCATATGTTTGGCGCCCTGCACCATCACCAGTCACTCCTCTACAACTCAAGTTGTCTAAACAAATAATAGCCGATTAGTGAGCTTCCGCGCCGGACAACGCAACTAGGACCGAAACGCCGCCTACGGTTCGAATTCTCGGAGACCTTCTACAGCGCTTCTTGCCATGGATATTCCTTTCCAAACATGCGATCGACTTCGAGCTGAATTCGCTCATCGTCGATTGCCGCCAAAGATAGCGCAAGCGAAATGTCATCGACGCGGGAGGAGTCGGCAAACACGGGTGCATAGCGCCACACTTGGATCATCGCCGTTTCGTTATCCGGCAACTCCCCGTCTGCAACTTCGAGGTCGCTCAGTTGACGCCATGTACTTCTTAAGACGGCCTTTTGTTCCATGCCCGGCGCAGCGAGCATCGAACGCGCAGCGAGCGCCGTCTCCCCGGCGTCAACAAGATAGTCGATCTGCGGCGTCTTCCTTGCAAAAAAGACCTTCGAGACAGGCGAGGAGAGCTCTGCCATGTGCTCACTGAGCAAAAGATCAACAGCAACAGGGAACACGACGACACGTCGCTCGCGACGCTCGCGCCTCGCGAGCCCCCTGTAAACAAGCTCGGTTATGGCCTCACTCGCGCGGCTTGCCGAAATCCCAAGCGCACGACAAAGGTCATAGGGACGATATGGCTCCTGGGCTGCTCCCCAGATTGCGGCAGCCTGCGCGTTGGGTGACATCTTGGTCGCGTGATTGCGAAACCGGACACTGCCCCTCTCCGTGCAGGCCGTGCCCATAAATGGAAGAAAAGCCTGTCTGCCGGGGCAAACAAACGGAATCCCTTGTGCGACCAATGCTTTGCGCTGACGTGCATCGGCATCAGGAAACGAAACGACAACAGGAGTCTCCGCGCGCAAGGCTAGCTGACTATAGACTCTCTTAGCCTCGGGAAGCCCGACGCCAGTAGGCAAACTTGCAAGCAAAAACGAAAAACCGTTTGCGTCAACAGCGCGGACCTCAACCGCCCGCAGATGCAGCGGCAAGCGTGTGGATCCAGGCCAAGTTTTGGCCTTGGCGGAGAGGCCTAGTGCTTCTTGTAAGTAGATTAGCGCTTCGTTCATTTCCATCATTTTCGTTTGATTCCAGTTTATATTGGAATTATACATAATTTTCGGAATTGACGAGATTCCTTTCGTGCATAGGCCAACATTTGAGTTTTCAGAATGTCCAGAATCGGCGGGGCGATTCGGGATACAATGTCAATAGAAAACGACGCACCCCGCGTAAGTACTTTGGAGCGCGGGCGGCCTAGTTTTCAGCTTTAGTTAAATGCCCGGGCTCCGAACCCCGGGCATTCTTATTTGCGCTTGTTACGGCGCAAATGCCTTCTACCGTCCGCACCGCGCGTGCGCCTACGGACCTTAAGCCGAACCTCATACGAGTCAAGAAACGCGATGGCGAACGTACCCGCATCGGGCAATGGAGCCTGGCTGCGTTGTCCAAAAAGAACGGGGTAGACTCCAGTGTGGAGTCTACCCCGAAAAGAGAATGGCGAAGCAAGAACGTGGATGGACGAGAAAAGTGTCCGCAAGTCTCATGGCCATCACATTCCACCCGCCAAAGGGATGGGTGAGCGAGCGTTACTCCTGCTCGGACTCCTCGGCCTGCTTACGGCTGCGGATGAGGTGCGCCACGCCGATGCACAGCACCGCGCCACCAGCAATCCAAGTGAAGGTCACACCGTTGAGACCGGTTAGCGGGAGGTTGGAGCCTTTCTTGTTCTTGACGGTGAGAGTAATAGTACCGTTATTAACGCTAGGCGTTTCAACAAGGTCAATGTTCGACTTGCTGGCAGAAACGGTCAGCTCGTTTTGTCCCTCACCCTGTTTGAGACTATCGGTGCCGTCCTCCTTGACAGTCGAGATTGTGAAGGTAAAGTCATCCAACGTGTTGTAGCCAGGGTTACTGCCCTCAACCTCGTGCACCGTGTAGGTACCGGCATCGAGGCCCTTTACGTTGATTTCACCCTTCTCATTAGTCTTGAACCTGTACTCGTCATCGCCAAGCGAACCGTTCTCATGAACATACTGCGTGCCCACTTTGCCAGACTCAAGCTCGTCAGCGCCCGTGGCCTTGATGGTAAACATGACGTCCTTGAGCTTGGTGTTACTATCGACAGAGTCTTCCTTGACGAGCTTAAGCGCATAGGTGTAGTCGCGGACGGTATCAGGCACGGACTCACCCTTGCCATCGCTCATGGGGTTGTTGGAGTAGATGAGCTTGACTTCGTTGGCGTTACCCGTACCGCCAACGGTAACCTTCTCAGCCTTCGCGGGATTGAGTTTAGCGGTGTAAGTGACGACGACTTTGGAGTCCTTGGTAATGTCAATAGCAGAGGAGCCATCCTTGGCGGTGACAGCCTTCAGATTATCAAACTTAACCGTCAGAAGATTATTGTTTTCAGTTGTATTGTAATTAACCGCGCCATCGGGAAGGTTAACCTCAGTTCCGGTCGCATCGTCATCATTCGCATAAACCGTAACCTTTACTGAATCTTCGTCGGCAATCAGACCGGCAGAGAGCTCGTCGCGGAACTCGTAGTAATAGGTATCGAACGTGGCAATGTTGTCGGCAACAGTGCCTGTCAGCCGATACTGAACGTCCTGGCCCATCTGAGAGTCTGCCTTGTCGGCCCAATTGCTATTGGGTTTGTCGTCCTTGATCTCCTTCGTAACCTTGGGGATGCCGGTTTTCTCGGTCACGGTTACTCCAGTACCACCTACGACGGCGAAAATCGGCGAGGTGCCCGTCTGTTTTTTGTTGGAATAGTCGTTCTGCGTACCGATGGAGTTATCGTCTGTCAGGAAGAGATAGTAGCCAGCGCTCTCAGTTGTAAAAGAAGTACCAGCATCGAACGCCGTACCTGACGGCTGCTCATACTTCTTTACAATGGCGGCTATTTTATTAAGCAAGTCTCCGTTCTTGACGATGACCCCTTTGCCTTTTTCAGACACGTAGGTGCCCAGCCAATCAGCAACATCCTGAGCAGAAGGATTTTGGGAGAGCTTGCTGCCATTGCTAGTATCAGCATGGATAGCAGCGACAATCTCGTCCTTGGCGGTTTGGCTCGCTATTGCCCAATCAACATCAGATGCGACTTTGCCATCTGCGCCATCTACGACTTTTGCCTTGAAGATCTGATACGGAACAAATTTCGTCTTAGTGGTGTCCTTGTTGCTCTGGCTCTGCTCGATGATGATGCCATTTGTCGGAGCCGTCACCGGATCATCTGCAAACGCCATGGTCACCGGGGCCATCACACCGCCGAAGCTCAACGCCGCCGTGAGGCCGGCGGTTACTGCCAGGCGTGCGATGTTCTTGTTCATGCTCATCTTCTTTTCCTCCGTTTTCCGTTTGGTTCTCATTCGATCGGTCATCATCTGTCTGTGTCTTAGCATCTACTTCGCTACGTCTCGCCCCGCTCTCTGTGGGGCTGCCAGCTACTCTTTATGGCTGCCACCTCCCCGCTTGACCAGGAGCGCGACCACGATGAGCGCGGCTCCGGCGACCGCTGCGGCGGCCGCGGCGTACATTGCCATATCGCCAGTCGAGGGCATAAAGCCTCCGGTGGTAATGCTAGGGGGTGTGCCGGTGGGCGTGTTGATGAGCGACGCCTCCAGGCTGCCCGTCGACCCGTCCGCGCTGTCGGCGCGCAGGGGCGACTCGGCAGTGATGGTGAGCTTGGGCTTGGCGGCGGCCACCTGGTCGACGTCCAGGCCCTCGGCCTTAACCGTCACGCAACGCGTGCCCTCAAAGGCGGTGTAGCCCTTGGGCGCCTTGAGCTCGCGAACCTCCAGCTTGCCCGAGTCCACGCCCGAGACGGTCACGCGGCCGTCCTCGCCCGTGGTGACGGTGGCCTTGCCTTCTGCATCCCACGTGCCGTCGGCCGCCAGTGTGCGGCCGCGGTCGTCGGCGATGCTCAGGACCGCCCCGGCAAGCGGCTTGTCGCCGTCGCTGCCGCGCTTGGTGAGTGCGAGATCCCAGGTGTAGGCGCACGCGTCGTCGCTCGGCGTGCGGGTGAAGCCGGCGTCGCCGGACTGGTCGGCAAAGGGAGAGCGCGGGTAGCGCAGGTAGACCTCGTTGGGGTTGCCCTTCGCGATGCCGTGGTTGCACGCGCTACTGAGCGGCGCATTGTACACGGCGACCACGCGAGCGCCCGCGGTGAAGGCGTCGGCCCCGCCGAGCGCGGCGATCAGGTCGCCGGTGCGCACGGTGAAGGTCTTGCCGTCAGCCGCTACCTTGGTGGCGCACTGGGCCGTGATGTCGGTCCAGCCCTTCGCGGGCTCGGTGCCGGCGCGTCCGTCCTTGCCGGCCGAGACGGCGTCGAAGCCGCCGTCCGCGCCCGCCGCCACGTACACACGCATGCTCGCGGCCACCTTGGAGGGGTCGAGCCCCGCGCTCATGGTGTCGACGAACCGCACCGTATAGGTGTCGTAGGCGGTGAGCCCGGCCGGGACCGTGGCCGAGAGGCGCCAGTACAGGTCGTCGGCGACCGTGGCGTCGGCGGCCTTCTGCCATGCGGCGGTGCTGTCCTCCAGCACGTGCTTTTGGACCTTGGGCGTCGCGGCCTTGGGCTTGACGGTGACGGCGCTGCCGCCGACCAGGGCCATGATCGGCGCGGTGCCGGCCTCGTTTTGGGAGATGGCGTCGTCTTTGGCGACGATGAGCCAGTAGCCACAGGGCAGCTCGGCCGTCGTGCCCGCGTTAAGGGCCACGGACACGGCGCCAGAGCTCTGGAGGGAACGAGCGAGCTGTGCGCTCAGCGCGCTCGTAAGGCGGGAATCGGTGTTGAGCCACTCGGCAGCTTCCTGTGCGGTGGTCTGGGAATTGGGCATGCCGGCGCTGTGCAACACAGGCAGCGCGGCGTCGCGCACGGCATCGCTTGCCCAGACAAGGTCGGTGGCGATCTTGGCGTCGCTGTCGCCGTCGACGACGTTGGCGTCAAAGATCTGGTAGGCGTCGTAGCTGCGCGCCACGGTGCCTGTCACCGTGATGGATCCGGTCGCGCTCGGCGCGGCCTGCGCGGATGCGGGGAACACAACCGCGCAGGTGCCGATCAAGAGGGCGAGCAGCGCAAACAAGATCGGGAAGGAGCAAACTTTCTTATTCACGACGCTCGCCTCCCTTCGCATTCGCCTTGCGACGAATGTGCATCCAGGCCGCAGCAGCGCAAAGCGCCGCCGCGCCGGCAAGGTACGTCAGAGTGACGCCCGACATACCAGAAAGGGGCAAAGATGTGGAGTAGGTGTTGGTGAAGGTGGGGGTGTCAGTCGGTTTCGCGCTCTCATGACCGCTGGCGTCGACCTCGTAGTAGAACGGCGTGCAGTTCAGATGTCCTTTGCCGTCATCCGTTGCCGTCACCACGACCTTGAAAGTCTTGGTGTCGTTGGTATAGCCCTTGTGGCTGGTGCCTTCGCCGGCGTCAGCAGCACATTCACAAATGTAATAAGTGAATGTTGCCTTATCGTCGTTGAAGTCGCTGACTTTGAGTGGTCCGATCTTCTGCTCGGCGAACGTCACCGTCTGCAAGTTGTTCGAGTCATCAGCGGTACTCTTTGTATCAAGCACCGTTTTCTCGCTGCCATCCATGGTATATAGCTCGAACTTGAACTTCTTCATCTCGCCGCCATCGACCTTCTTGGTCACCTGAGGTGTCCAAGTGCCTGAAGTCTGGTAGGGCGCAAGTTCGTTCGTAAACGCAGGTTTGGAGCTGTTGCCGATTTTTACGGTCGAGATTGTATTATCTTTCGGATCTACACTCCAGTTATAGAACTCAGGAGATTTACACTCGGTGAAGCCCGTTTCGCCTTCCCTTTTAACGGATACTGTGGAAGCGCTCTTATCAACTTCATAACGATTAATATTGATCCCCAAGAGGTTGGTCGTATTAAATGGTGTCGTACCAACCTTTATATGTATTTTGTAAATGGCCTTATCAAAGGTCGTGCCTTCCTCATTGATAGGGACTTCAACAAGGTAGAGGTCGTAATTGCCCGACTGGTAGTTCGCAGCCGTATCAATGACGATCTCTCCACTTTCATTAACGGTAACCTCGGACGTCGCCTCGCATCCGTTTGCGTTAAGTGAGCCGTCCGTATTCCAATACGGCTCCCCAGCTGAATCGGCGGCTTTACCCAACAGCTTGAACTTATAGCCGTGGCCCGTGAGGCCTTGCGGTTTGCCGTCCTTCATGAGGACCTTGTTAGCCTTGACCTTGATTGCAGGATACACGTCCAGGGAAGTAACCTCACCGACGATGAGGTCGCCGTTGGTCATGATGCCACCGCCGTGGGTGTAAGAGTAGTTACCGCTGATGATGGTCGTAGCCGCTGCCTGTGCATCAATTTTAGCCTGGTCGGAAGGATGAGCCTCAAGGCCAAACATGTACTTGGCCTCGGCGCCGCCATTAGGATCGATGGTGATTTTCTGGCCATCGCAGGTACCTTTCCAGCCAGCAGAACGATTGCCGAGCATCTTGCCAAGAACGACTGCGACCGTCTTATTGCTGCCCTTCTTGCGCACGAGGAAGAAATCCTTGTGACCCTCATTTTTGAAGTCATCGGTAATGTACTCAGAACCCTCAATATCTTTGTCCTGATCCTTGCCATCACCACCGGCGGAGAAGTGCTTGCCATAATCCGTATTGTTGTAGATTGCGGCACCATTTGAGTGCGAAACAATTGTCTCGCCCGTAGGGCAGGCACCGATGCCACCACCCCAGCCGCCGGCCTCATTATCAGTAATCAGCGTCTTTACGATGTTAAGCTTGCCGCCCTTCTGAATAAAGACGCCACCGCCGCCCCAGTCGCCACCACGACCTTTGGTGCTACCCGTATTCGTCTTATTGTTCGTAATGTAAACCCTGCCAGTATCACTGGCGTTAATTGTTGCCATCGTGCCGGCGCTGTCGCCGCCCGCGACACGCAGACCGCCGCCTTCGGCGTTATCGGCAACATTGCCGGCAATCGTACCGCCAGTCATTTTAAAAGTGATTTTCTCGATCTCGCCGTCGTTATCTTTATCATAAAAACCAGCGTAGACGCCACCGCCAGCCTCATAGGAATAGTTGGCCGTAACGAAGCCGCCCGTTAAGTTAAGCGTGCCATCGTGCGTACATGCAATGCCACCACCACCGAGCAGGCCATTGTTGCCAAGGTGGTCAATATCTGTGATGCGAGCATCGACTCGATTGTTGGTTATACAGGCAGAACCGCTAATGGTAACTTTTGCACCTTTGGTATAAACACCACCACCGTAGCCGCCATCGCGTGTGTTTTCACCATTATTGATAGCTTTATCATACGTTGCGTTGCCAGAGATAATTCCGCCCGCAAGGTTCAGAGTGGCTCCATTATCAGCAAAGACGCCGCCGCCGGCAGCTGCCTTGTTTCCCGCGACCACGCCGCCTGTCATTTCGAGGCTGGCATTCGCGCCCGTTATGCACAGACCACCGCCCCAGCCACCGCCGTTGCCGTTGGTGACGTAACCGCCTTCGATTTTGACCGTACCCTGAGAAAAAATCACATGACCGTCGTTACTCAGGTTGGCAGCCGTGGTAATCATGCCGCCCTTGAGATTGAGTATGCCGCCCGCTTCAACGTTGACCACATACTTTACGGAACCGCTTTCCGATGCTGCATCAATAGCGCCAAAGCCCGTAACGACATGCTCGTACGTAGTCTCGGTGGTGCCAAGTCTATTTGTATTGGGCGTGCTCTTAGTCTCATAGTAAGTAAGCCTCTTAGGAGTGCCGTTATTAGAGCCGCTTCCCCTTTCTCACTCCATACTCGCAGGCTGACCCGCCGACGCATTAGCCGTATCGACCGGTCTTGGTAAATCATTTGTTTTTTTGCTCAAATCCTCGATAGTGAGTGTGGCTCCGTTTTCGACCACAAAGAAGGAGTCTAAGCCGCCAGAACGGTTACAGAGCATGTTGCCGTTAAGATCGATGATGGTGTCTTTGGTGATTTTAATCTGCTGATCCGAATAGGCAGAACCCGTCAGTCGGAACTTGCCGCCGTCGGCGAATTTCTTAGAAACATCGTTGCTTACCTCGGTATAGTCATTGGCACTGACGGTGGCGGGAGCGTTCGCGTTTTCATCGTTATTCTCATCATCCGCAAGCTGTGCGTCGGAAGGCTGTGCGGCGCCCTTGGCCTCCACGCTATCGGCAGTCGAGCCCGCAGCAGCAGCGTCTTCGGTCGCGCCGCCCTCGGTCTCGCCGCTATTCAGCTTTTTGGTATCCCCGTTGTTGGTGTTGCCTACATCAGTAGACTCACTTGAGGAACCCCCCATCACAGTTTTCTCGGTAGAAACCGTCTGGGCATCGTTGGCAATGGCCTGCGAGATCGGGGGCATGACGAGCGACAGCACCAGGCTCAACACGGAGGCTCCGCACAAAACGCCTGCCAGTACACGGCGCGTCGCTTTATTACTCTGCTTAGATTTGTCCGAATTCGCTTTCATCGATGTCTCCTCCCCAAGAGACCGCGATCTTGCTCTTTCACCATCAAACGTATCTGCGCAATCTGTAATTGCGCTCGTTTAGTAATGCAATTATAACGATTGTTTAAACATCTGAGCAAATAAAACCGATAGTTTTGTAGTGAGTTCTCAATTCTCTTGACAATTGCTCGGATTTGCCTTCGTTTATTCGCTATCTATTTTTTGTTTCTGCTGGTAATTTAGTTGCGTATTATTTTTTAATGGCATTAGATTTATTTGCACAACATTTTGCTCAAGAGCAAACATCCTGTGAACGGTCGATAATTGACCATGAGCGGCAGGTCATTTACCGGGAGAAACACCCTACCAAACTGATGAGAATATCTTTAACCCATCGGTGGTTAGAAGCGTAATGTTCTGACGACCATATTTGAATTTGCGCGCAGATTTTAGGTATCAATTCGCCCAAATCGCCTGAGGCCGGCGCAAAGGCGCCTGCCCCCTTTGTGGTAGTTCTCCCCCGCGCTACAGCAGATGTTCCTCAATAAAGATCGCGATGCCGTCTTCGTCGTTGCTGGCGGTTACAAAGTCGGCGGCGGCACGGGTGGCGTCGCTGCCGTTTGCCATGGCCACGCCCACGCCGGCATCGGCCACCATGCAGGTGTCGTTATCGGCATCGCCAAACACGCAGATGTTCTGGAGCTCCATGCCGTTGAGTTCCGCCACGCGCACAAGGCCGCGCGTCTTGGACACGCGCGGATCCATGAACTCGTAGAGGCGCTGGGTGGTTTGCAGGGCAGCCGCCTTAACGGTGTCGTCGGCGAGCGTCGATGCGCGCTCGATGACCTGCGGCATCACCTCGGGCGCCATGGTAAACATCACCTTGGGCTGCGGATCACGCAGGAACTCGGCAAAGTCGACCACCTGGTAGGGTACGCCGTCGACACGCGACAGGTGCTCGACGCACGCATTGCTCTCGGGCACGTAGAGCACGCCGTTCCGGGGGCAAACGGGCGTTGCCGGCAGGTCTGCCATGTGCCCGCAGATGCGCGCGATGGTCTCGCCCGGCAGCGGGTAGCTCAGCTCGTTGATGCCGTGCGCGCGGTCGATGACCTCGGCGCCACCGCAGCCCACCAGCACGTCTACCAGGCCTTCGATGCCCCAGAGCTCGTACATGGCCTCGGTCGCGTGGGCGTCGCGCCCGGTGCACAGGCCAAAGAGCACGCCGCGCTCGCGCAGGGCGCGGATCGCCGCCACGGTGCGCGGGGACACCGTGTGCTGGCTCGTGAGCAGCGTGCCGTCGATATCGCAGAACACGGCTTTGATGTGGCTGAAGGTGGCGTCCATGGGGGCCTTTCTGGGTTGTGCGGCGGTGTGGGGTGTATTCGCAAACGGCGTACATGGTATACCAAGGCGCAGGCGCGGCCCGTCAAAGCAAAAACCACCACAAAGGTGCCTGGCCCCTTTGTGGTGGAAGTGACGTTTGCGGGCCAAACCATCACAACATTCGATGTTTTTCGGCAAAATCGCGATTTTCATCGAATGTTGTGATGGGTTTTACTGCCTTGCGGCACGATCAAAATGCCGGCGCCCAAACAGCAGCAACGCCGCGGGGACTGCCGTCACGACCATGCCTGCTCCGATGAGCGTCTGCTGCACGCCAAACGTCGCCGCCAGCCACGGGGCAATCGCCAGCGGGGCCACGCCGGCAAACATATTGCCAAAGCCCATGACCGAGTTCACACGGCCGAGCTGCTCGAGCGGAGCCGTCGTTTGCACGATGGTGTTGTGGAGCGGGTTGACGACACCCCAGGCTATGCCCAAGGCAATCTGGCCGACGAGGGCCACGCCCACGTACGGCGTCCCCACATAGAGCAGACTTCCCAGGCCCACGGACATGAGCGCCACGAGCAGTGTTTTAAGGTTGACCAGGTGCGGCGGCATCCGAAGCGCAACCACGGCGCCCAGCACCGCGCCCACACCGCAGGCCGACGAGAGCCAGCCCATCCACTCAACGCCGACGTGCAGGACATCGCGGTAGAAGAACGACTCGAGCGGATCGAAGGCTCCGTAGCCAAAGTTCGAAAGAAAAATGATGCAAAACAGCAGGGCGAGAACGCTGTTGGTGAAGACTGTCTTGATGCTGGCTGCGAAGGTAGCGCGGGCGGACGTGCTGGGGTTGGAGCTTCGTCCCGCACGCTCCCCTTCCTCTGCCGAATCGGCATCCGCATCCCCGGCGACATGGCTGGTCTGCGGCCTAAAGCCCCAACCAACGACGAACGCCAACACGGTAGAGAGCATCATGAGCACGAAGACCGCGCGCGACGACGCAGCCGCCGCGACAAAGCCGCCCAGCATGGGGCCAACAATGATGCTCACGTTTGAAAACATGGCGATGGCGGAGTTGATGTCTTTGAGCTCGACGGGGTCGTCGGTGAGGTAGGCCGGATAAGATGTGGCGATGGGTTGGGCAAATCCCATCGTAAAGCCTAGGAGCACCGCGCCGAGCAGGACAATGCCGGTCGCACCACCAAAGGCAATGATTGCCGTGCCGGTTACAAGCGTGCCGACGATGCTCAGCAAGAAATGACGGCGCGGACCCCAGGCATCGAGCGCCGCGCCGCCCGCAAAGGATCCCAGGATCACAAAGACGTTCATGAACAGGACGGCCAGCGATGTCGCGACGACCGAAGCGTCATCCGTATAGGTGAGCGTTCCGATGACGCCGATAAAATAACTGGTCTGAAAACCGGTGTAAATGAGAAAGCGCATGGCCACCAGGCGTTTAGCCTGCGTGGACAGCGATGATTGAGGTTTTGAGAAAAGAGAGACGAGCATGGAGACTCCTTGTTTCATACGAATACGGGCGGTGGGTATTCGCCACCGTCTGTCAAATCAATCTATCCGCATGAAACATTAAGGACGCATCGAGCCCCTTCTCTCCGTTTTCCGTCCGTCATGAACTACTTGGTAGATTGTAAGGCATATCCCAATAATCTACCAAAGCAAAAACCACCACAAAGGTGCCTGACCCCTTTGTGGTGGAAATGACGTTTGCCCAGATAAAACCTGCCAAAACAAACCTGTCCCTTTTTGGCATGTTATGGCAGCGCAGCGAGCCGGTTCCAAGTGCCCCAGGTCGCCCCGAAAGAGGAGCGACGCGTACTTTGGTACGCGAGCGACGGCTTGAGGGGCGAGATGGGGTGCTTGGGGCCGGCGCAGCGTCGACCCCTAAAGATGATCTTGGATAAGATCGCAGATGGCTCGGGCGTCGTTGATGTTGATGGCTCGGGTCGCAAAGCCGGCGTCGAAGGCCTGGCGCGCCAGGGCCTCGTTGCAGGCAAGGGCCAGCGTACGACCGTCGACCAGGTCGAGTGAGCTCTTGCCGCGCAAACGGTCGACACCCGAGCGCGCGACCACGATGCTGTCGAAGCCCTCGGTCTTGTAGCCCTCGATGATCACCACGTCGACATCGTTGTAGCGCGACAGCAGCTCGCGCGCAGGCATCTCGTCCTCCTCGCGCGTGTCGGCGTACTCCGCCCAGCGCGTGGCGCAGATGAGCCCCACGTGTTTGGATCCGGCTTGATGATGGCGCCACGTATCCTTAGCGGGCACATCGATATCAAAGCCATGATGCCCATGATGCTTGAGCGAACCCACGCGCAGGCCGCGGCGGGTGAGCTCGGCGATAACCTTCTCGACGAGCGTGGTCTTGCCCGAGTTTTGGTAGCCGATAAACGCGATCGCGGGGACGGCCGGGGCCGGAGCTGCGGGCGCGACGGCGACGGGTGCGCTTGCGGGCGTGGCACCGTCGGCGGCCACGGCCTCAACAGCAGCGGCCTGACGCTCTGCACGATCCCACACGCCCGAGCGGCCGCCTTCCTTGTGCAGCAGGCGAACGTCGACGATCTCCATGCCGCGATCGACCGCCTTGCACATGTCATAGATCGTAAGGCACGCGGCACTCGCGCCGGTCAGGGCCTCCATCTCGATACCCGTCTTGCCCGTCACGCCGGCCGTGACCAGCACGTGAAAGCCAACCTGCCCGTCCGTGCGCGCCGGCGCCCAGCCCTCGGGCACGTCCTCGGCCGGCGTTCCCGCCGCAGCGATGGGCGCAATGTCGCACTTACTCTTGGTGATAAGCAGCGGATGGCACATGGGGATGATGTCGCTCGTGCGCTTGATGGCCATAATGCCCGCCACGCGGGCGCAGGCAAGCACGTCGCCCTTTTTGGCGCGGTCCTGCAGCACCATGGCCTGCGTCTCGGGGTGCATGAGGATAGTACCCTCGGCGATGGCGATACGATGGGTCTCGGCCTTGTCGGACACGTCGACCATGCGTACCTCGCCCTTGGCGTCCACGTGCGTCAGCTCGTCGCGACGGGCGTCACGGGCGGACTCGGTGGCAACGCTGGCAGTCGGCTGCGCGGACGCGTCGGCGTTGCCAGCATTCGCCGCAGCCGTGACTTTGTGGGCAGACATCGCGGCCCTGCGAGCGGCCTTGGTGGCATCGGCGTACCTGCTCTTGGCCATATGATCATCCTCCGATTTGGGACATAAATCGTTGCGTGCCCTCAATTATCGCGTGTTCCTGCGGTTTGTGGGCCACGGCATCGCGCCAAATCGAAAGTACCTGCATATCATCACCACGACGCAGCGCCTCGCGCACCGAATACTCGGCATCGCTGAACAGGCACGGACGCACGTTGCCATCGGCCGTCAGGCGCAGACGGTTGCAATTCGCACAAAAATGGTTGGACATGGCGCTGATGAAGCCGACCGTTCCCGCCGCGCCCGGAAAGCGCCAATAGCGCGCGGGGCCCGCGCCGGCAGGAGCGTCGGTGATGTCAAGCGGTTCGAGCTCGCCCAGTCCCATCGCGGCGGCCCCGGCATTGACGCGCGCCCGCAGCTCGTCGCTCGGAACGGTATCACTCGCATCCCACAGCTCGGGATTGAACGCGGGCACATGCGGGTCCACAGCGCAATGCGAGCTCGTGCGCTCGTCGCCGATGGGCATGTATTCGATAAAGCGCAGGTGGATGGGGCGGTCGACGGTCAGTCGTGCGAGGGCCGCCACATCCTGGTTGAGCCGGCGCACAACAACGCAGTTGACCTTAACGGGCTCAAAGCCCCAAGCCAGCGCCGCGTCGATGCCAGCCATGGTCTGCTCGAGTCGACCCAGACGCGTGATCTTTCCAAAGAGCGTAGGGTTGAGCGTGTCGAGCGAGATGTTGACGCGGTTAAGGCCGGCATCTTTGAGCTGTGGCGCCAGCTTGGGCAGCAGGGCGCCATTGGTGGTAAGCGAGATATCCTCGATCCGCGGAATCGCGCGGATGTCGCGAATGAGCGGAATGATACGGCGGCTGACCAGCGGCTCGCCGCCCGTCAGGCGCACGCGACGAATGCCTTCCCCCGCTACCAAGCGCACAAAACGGGCGATTTCCTCGGCGCTGAGCAGCTCGTCGTGTGCACGGGGCGCCACGCCATCGGCCGGCATGCAGTAAATGCAGCGGAAATTGCACTTGTCGGTAACGGCAATGCGCAGGTAGTTGATATCGCGACCAAAACCGTCATGTTGCACGTGCCCGTCCACGCAGCCCTCCCCTCACGCAGCGTTTATTCTTCGGAAAACATAATACCCCACGGAAGAATCATGCCGACACCCGTACGACAGGACAGGTTGCTTTGAGCAAAACGGACTTTCCAAGCCCATCCTCAACACAGACCATCACAACATTCGATGCTTTTCCCGATTTTGGCAAAAAACGTCGAATGTTGTGATGGTTTGCCTGCCCACGGCACCCCGCAGAAGGGCCAAAGCGCCCCTAAAGGCCACCGTCCCGGTGGCGCGCGCAGACGTGGTGTAAGAGCGTCCCGAGGTCCGTCGC